>SKKI01000171.1 GCA_007121565.1 Phycisphaerae bacterium | reverse complement strand
CGCGATCGGCCTGATCTACGGCACCACCGCCTCGTGGCCGGGACACCCCCGGCGTTTTGAGATCACCGGCACAAACGGCACAGCGATCTACACCGACGACCGGATTACCGCCTGGGATGTGGCCGAGCCGCAACCGGACGATGAACAGATTCTAAAAGGCACGCAGGCCGGCAACCGCTCCGGCGGGGCGGCCGATCCCAAAGACATCAGCGCCGACTATCACCGCCGCAACCTGTGCGCCTTTCTGGAGGCCATCGAACAGCAAAAACCGTTCGAACTGGACGGCCGGGAAGCCCGCAAATCCGTCGAACTGATCCTGCGCATCTACGAAAACGCCGGCATTCGAAAACCGTGACCCTCACACAAGCCTGTAACCATCGTTTAAACAGGCGCTTGCGAAAATCCCGCTAAAATGGGATAATACCGGCGCTATGAAGATTCGGATTGTCCATCCTGCGCTGCGAGAATTGTTTGACCAGCTTCATTTTGCGCCGACCCGCCAGCAGCACAAATACCTGGCCGCGGCCGAGAAGCTGATGCTGATTGTCGATTCGGCCCAGGAGTACCCCTATGAGTTTATTGTCTATCGCATTACCGGGTTTCGTCCCGTCGCCGCTAAATATGAGGACTGTTTTATTCGCGGCGATGCGTTATTGGCGGATTTGCGGGTCTGGATGTCCCAATTCAGCGACCGGCTTCAGGTTCCGGTCGCTATGCAGAAAGAGCGCGTGTTTACAGTCGAGCAGTTGGCCCGGCGTTTTTCAGTCTCGCAAAAAACGATTCGCCGCTGGGAAAAGCGGGGCCTGTCGGGGCGTATTTACGTCTTTGAGGACGGCAAAAAACGCAAAGGCTACGCCGACTCGGCGGTGCGTCAGTTTGAACGGCAGCATCCGGATCTGCTGGAACGCTCGGCGCGCTTTACCCAGCTCGACGCCGCCGAGAAACGCCGCATTTATGAAATGGCTTGTGAACTGGCCGCTGCCGAGCGTCCGCGCACCCGGAACGAAGTGTTGTGCCGCATCAGCGAGCGTACCGGAAGGGCCCGCGAAACGATCCGCTATGTGCTCCGGCAGCAGGAAAAGCAGGCCGGCAAAAGCGATGCGCTGCCGACTTCGCGCGGCCGCAGCGGGGTGCGTGAAGCCGCCCAGATCTACAAGCTCCGGCGGCAGGGCGTTTCCATCGGCGAGCTGGCCAGGCGGTTCAAAAAAAGCCGAAGCTCGCTGTATCGGATGATCAATCAGTCGCGCGCCCGCGAACTGACCCAACGGAAGATCGATTACATCGACAGCCCGGAGTTTGCCGCCGAAGACGCCCAGACCCGTCTGCTCGACCCGCCGGTCGAGACCCTGCTGGAGGAGGCAACAACCCGCACCGGCCTGCTGAGCCGCCAACAGGAACAGGCCTTATTTTGCCGGTACAATTTTCTCAAGTCTCTGGCCGTCCGAGAGCGTGCCGTGATCCGGCAACAGCAGCCGGCGGTCGCCCGTTTGCGGCGCATTGAGACGCTGCTGGACAGTGCCGACCGCATTAAGCAATACATCATCGGGGCCAATATGCCGCTGGTGATCAGTATCGCCAGACGCCATCAGGCGGCGGGTCTGCCCATGAGTGAGATGGTCGGGGATGGCACGTTGTCGCTGATGGCGGCGGTGGAAAAATTCGACTACACCCGGGGCTATCGATTCAGCACGTATGCCGGCTGGGCGATCGCCAAAGATTTTGCCCGCAAGATTCCCGCCGAAGCCCGCCGGCCCGATCGCGCCGGCGGTTCGGACATGGCCAGCCTGCCGCATGATTTTCGGCTGGGCAATCTGCCGGACATCGCCGCCGTTGAGCAGGCCCAGCATGATCTGATCAGCGTCATCCGCAGCAACCTCGACCCGCGCGAGCAGTTTATTATCCTCAACCACTACCCCATCGATACCGGGGTCATCCGGAAAAAGCCGATGACCCTCAAGCAGCTTGGCGAGACGTTGAACCTGTCAAAAGAACGCGTTCGTCAGATCGAGCTGCAGGCCCTGCAGAAACTTCGCCACAGCCTCAGCCCCGAGCAATTCGACCTGCTGACCGGCTGATTGTCGTGTGTCACAAACCTCTCGGCCAGCCGGCGTAGATCACCAGTGCCGCGATCAGGACGCCGACAATGCCCCAGAGGCGATAGACCCAGAAGGGCTGCTTTTGCCACCAGAGCATAAAATTATGCGCAGTTTCGGGTTTGATCAGCAGCGCCCATAAATTGCCGGCGGCGGTGAGAATGCCGATGAGGATAATCACCCAAGGTATCCGCGTACCGGTAGCGAGAATCAAAAACGCCACGCCAATGAGCAGCTTGACCACAGCGGCGGCCTGGAATCGATGACGCCCGGTAAAGAACACCATCGTTTTTCGCATCCAGTCAGGCCGCAATACGGCCATAACGCCTCCCAGAGCCATTATCACCCCGATAACCCATACGCCGTGATAATGCATTGCGATACTCCTTTCCGGCCAACGGCCTTATATTCTACTGAACAGTTGAATAAGTCTCCGTTTTGCTTGAGAGTGTACGGTGGGCCGGCGCGAAAGTCAAGAGCAGGTCACACCACGACCGGCGGTAACGCAACGTGGGTGCAGCCCATTGCGCCTGGGCCGTTTTAGCGGTCGGCGGACGCATGGGCTTGGGTATATTCGAGTACAATTTTCCGGATCAGCTCTTTGACAGAGATGATCTCATTGCAGCGGCTGACATTGGTTCCGGCAAAGGCGAAGGCCTGCTCCATTTTACCCTCAGCCGCCTCGGCCAACACCCGTGCAATGCAATACGGGGCCGTGTCCGGGTCGCACGTCCTGAGGCACTGATAGTTGCAGTCAAAGGGGACGCGTAGGCCTTTTTGAATCGATTCCACAAAGGCGTTACGGATGACCCGGCCGGGCAATCCGACGGGACTTTTAATCAGCGTGATATCCGCCTCGGTCGCATCCAGGTAGGCTTGTTTGAACGCAGGATGTACGTCGCACTCGTGCGTGCAGACAAAGCGTGTGGCCATCTGGACGCCGGAGGCACCGTGTTCGAGGAAATGCCGCATTTCAACACCGTCAAAGATACCCCCGGCGACGACAACGGGGATATTGAGATTCTTTTCGCTTTGATAAGCGAGCACGTCACGGAGTGTTTGTTCGAGGGTCACAGTCCCGCCGGCAATCTGTTCGAGGCTGTAGCCGAGGTGCCCTCCGGCCTTTGTACCTTCGATAATGACCGCGTCGGGCAGGCGATTGTGTTGTTTTTTCCAGCGCGTGCAGAGAATGTTAAAGGTGCGTACCGACGAAACGATGGGGATCAGTTTCGTATTTGTTCCGGCGGCCAGTGCGGGCAAGTTGAACGGCAAGCCGGCCCCGGATATAATCAAGTCCACCTTCTCCTCAACGGCCGTTTTAACCAGCCGGTTATAGTCCGAGAGGGCCACCATGATATTGACGCCGATAACGCCCTTGGACAGGGAGCGGGCGGTACGGATCTCTTTTTGCAGCGCGATTTCGTTGATGTTTGTAAATTCAGCTCCCGGATGGTCCTCAAAGAGTCCTGCTCCGGCGGTCGCGATGACCCCTGCACACCCTTCATTGGCAACAGCCGAGGCCAGGTTCGCACGCGAGACGCGCACCCCCATCCCTCCCTGTATAATCGGGGGAAAAATAGACAGTTCTCCGATCCGAAGCGGTCGGAGTTCAGATATGGAAAATGACATTGTGTATGGTAGTCCAATCTAAAAAAAGGGTCATTAAACAAAATGCGGATGGTTCACCATCCGAAAAACAGGCACCGTTACAACCGCGATAGTATCGCAGCGCGTCAAGAGTTTACACAAAACAAGTGTCCAATTGGAAAATGTCGCAAAAAGACAGAAATAAATGTGCCTCTTTGGAATACGCCAAGACAGAGCAATCGGTTCTTTTTCCGGTCGAAATTGTGGTCTATTCGTCGATTTTCTCGACCATATCGTAATCGATCTCTACGCTGGCGGCCTGGCCGAGCATCTCGACCTGCATCACCAGCCGCGTCTCTTTGCCGGTGCGCACAATCAGCCCCTCGGTGCCCATCAGCGGGCCGGCAATCACGCGGCAGCGCCGCCCGACTTTGAGATATTCGTGCGGCACGACGGGCTTGCCGAGTTTGAGAACCGTTTCAATCGGCTCCAGCTCGCTCATCAGCCGCTGCTGATCGACAACCTGAATGAGCGAGGCGGTGCGGTTGGTCTTGAGCACCTCAAGCCGCTCGTTTTCGCCGCCGCAGAAAAAGACATACCCCGAAAACAAAGGCATCAATGACCGGATTGTCCGCCCGCTTTTACGAGACACCTTCCAGCTCATCGGCAGAAAATACGGCACCTGTTTATGCACCAGTTGCCAGGCCAGGGCTTTTTCATTGCGGGCCTTGGTGTGCGCAACCCACCACGAGCCGTCAAAGTTGGCTATCGAAGTTTCTTCCGGCCACACCAGCGGCGGATTTTCACTAACCTTTAACACGTTTTCTCACTCCTGAATCACTATAACATTACATATACAATTATGATAGTGGATAATGCCGGCCAAGTCAAGGCCGCGCAGGATCGGATAAAGACAGCTTTGGCAAGTCCTCACAGAAACGTCCATACGTGCTTTCGGCAATGCGACCGGCGCCGCTTACAGGGCACTGAGAATCCCCTCGGCGATGGCTGTGGCCAGGCGGTCCTGGTGTTCGGCCTGGGTCAGCAGCCGCGCATCGGTAGGATTGGACAAAAACCCCGTTTCGATCAGCACCGCCGGCCCGGAGGTGCGCACCAGCACGCGGAAATCGGCTGTGCGTATGCCTTTGCCGGGCACGCGGGCGCTTAGGAAAGCGTTCTCCAGGCTGCGGGCCGCGCGGCGCGAGGCGTTGCTGGCGGCGTTGGCGATGTAGAGGGTAAAGCCCCGGTGGCTGGAGTCGTCGTTCCAGTCGGCGTGGATGCTGACGAACAGATCGGCGTTGGCCCGGTTGGCGATGGCCGCCCGCTCTTCCAGTTCCACAAACGTATCGCTCTGGCGCGTCATGATGACCTCCACGCCGCGGCGTTCAAGAATGGCCGCCACACGCCGGGAAATCTGCAAAACAAGCGTTTTTTCAGGATACCCCAGGACGCTGGTCGCCCCCGGATCGCGTCCGCCGTGGCCCGGATCGATCACCACCACCCCCGAAGCGGTCGGCGGACGCCAGGGCGAGGGAGCCGGCTGCGGGGCTGGCGTCCAGGCCGGCGAGCCGTCCTCCAGGTGCGGGCGGATCTGCGGCAGCAGGATCTCGGCGACATAATAGGTTCCGTTGACATCGACCACCGGCCCGACGTGTCCGATATCCCGGCCGTTGACCAGTACCCGGCCATGTTCACGGGTCTGGACCACCACGCGATTGTTGGCGTCTTTCAGTTCGTAATAGGGATTTCCCGCAATGGCCACCGACATGCCAAGCCTCTGGCCCAACTCGTTAATCGACATCATATACGACGGGGGCGTGCTGCTTTTGCGGACAAACCCGTCGCCGCCGCGCTGGGTTTCCTGACAGCCGGCCGGCAGCGCTGCCAGCGCGACCAATCCCAATCCGAGAATCAGTACTCTAAGTGTCTTCATAGTGTCTTATTGTTTACCCGTTGAAATAACCTGTTTTTGATACATCGGCAGCTTGGCCCAAAAATTTTAACCAAACAGCGAATTTGTCCACATGACGCCTCGCCGCGCTTGGCCGGGGACAAAATGGCCCGCCCGGTACCGAAGCGATCGGGCGGTATTGTCTCGGCAAACGGCCGTGCTGTCAAGCCTAAGCTCAATCGCCGCTGTTTCGTATGTGAAATATGTTCTGGCATGGTTTTTTTGAAAGCCTCTGCAAGAGGCGTTATCCTGTAGCCCCGCCCGTAAGGGCGGGGATAACAACCAGATACGCGCTTTTCCAAGCCCGCGCAGCGGGCGGCATAAATGGCCCATATCGCCCGCTGCGCGGGCTAAAAGACAGGGTTGGCCGCCCTGTTGACCCCGCCCTTACGGGCGGGGCTACACGATATCGCCCTGCGGGCTTTAAATGCACGAACTGCACATACAATTCCAAATGGACATTACCAGAAAGAATTCTCACACACCAACCGGCTTCTCAACGAGAATTATTGGCTTTCGGGCATTGCATGTCAGTTATCAGGCTCCGATTCTTTGAGCCAATGCCGAGCCAGTATCGCAAAATCGGCCATATCCACGGCATAATCGCGGTTGATATCCGCCCGCTCAAACAGATCATAGGCCGCCTGCCCGCGGGCGTTGTACCGCGCCGCATCGCTGTAGTCCAGCCAGTAATCCATAAAAAACAACAAATCCGCCAGCCCCACCATCCCGTCCAGCGTCAAATCCCCCGCCAGCGGCGCATTCATAAATACAATCGTCACCGGCTCGCTGGGCTGATAATTGTGCTGTTTGTCATACGCTCGAAATGTAATCCAATACGCTTGATTCGGATCGGCCTGCGATTTAGGGATGCGATACCGCATATGAAAATGGCCGTCGAAATAGAACTCATCACCGGCTTTATTTATACGAACACCAGGCCCTGTTTCTGAAGCTTCTAATCCCGGACTGATAGCAATGCATTCAATCCACACATCGTAATCACCTTCAAGCTGATGCGCAGGCGCAGAGTTCCAATCAAATCCCGGCCTGCTTTGGCTGTAGTGATCTGGAGAGAACCCTCCCGGCTCCGACATGAAGTAATACCAATTGAGCCATGTACTTTCACCGATCTGGTTCGGATCGCTCTGGCGGTATTTTTCGGTCACATCGAAAAATAATTGCGTATCATCGCCTGTCCCTTCGATGCCGCTGGGATTGCAACCGACAAGTATATGGTCTAAAGTGCATCCGGCGCGTGCCGAAGGCAACCAGCAGACAACGATTGACACAATAATAATTAAACGCTGCATAATACGTCTCCTGTCTTGAAAGTTAATCCATTGACGGCCAGCGCGGCGCGTATTTCGGCCACCAGTAATTGGTGCCCGGCCAGTCCAGTGTTTCTTCAATATCCAGTGTTTGGACATGGCCGTCAGCAAACAGATAATTGCTCCGTCCGCGATGACGGTCATGGGCTATATCCGCTTTTGCATCCTTGAGGTTAGCCCAGAATTCCGGGTGAGTATGATCGACGCCGCGCCGGTTGTCATTGGATTCGGCGATATAAATCGTTTTCATCGGCCGGCGAATCTCACTGACTTTATTGTACACGCCGCCAAAGGGCCCCGATGCGTCCAGCATGCTGTTCAGCGTAAAACTCGACCAGCGCATCTCGCTAAGCTCGTCCGGCTGCTCGTCCAGCGGCAGGTGCCAGTCGACAAACGGCTCGCCGCGATCTGACGGACAGCGAAACAGAAGCCCTTCCTGGGTGTATCGCGTAAGCGTATAAAGCCAGAAACTCTCAGGATCATGGGAACTGGACGGCAGTCGGTCGTCGTTTTCAAGGCGATAAGCGGTCAGCGCAATACCCAT
>SKKI01000267.1 GCA_007121565.1 Phycisphaerae bacterium | reverse complement strand
TCGTTACACTGCAGGGCCGGCGGTTGCGTGTGCCTGCCTTTTCTATCCTCCGCCTGCGGCATGGATCAATCCGGCGGCGCGCAGAATAAAAACCCCGCCGAAAAACAGCAGTGCTGCGCCGCAGATGCCCATCAGGATGAGCTGATTGCGGCTGCTGAGCAGTGTTGCGCCGTGGAATGTTGCCATCACCCCGGTCAGCGAAAAGCCGACAGCCTGTAATAAAAATAACCACACGAGAAAGTCAGACGTTCAACATTTAACGATTTACAGTTCATGGCCGGGGCGAATCTTTGACTGGATTTCAAGACAGTCCAGCACCACCAGCGCCGCCATGGTCTCGATAACGGGGATAATGCGCGGCACGATGCAGGGATCGTGTCGGCCGTGGGTTTCGATCGGACGGGTTTGGCCGTCGGTGCCGATGGTTGTTTGCGGTTTGGCAATGGAGGAGGTCGGCTTGACGGCGATGCGCAGCTCGACCGGCTGGCCGGTGGCGATGCCGCCGATGATGCCGCCGGCGTTGTTGCTGACAAAGCCGCCGTCGGCCATCGCGTCGTTGGACCGGCTGCCGCGCATCCGGGTCAGCGCAAAGCCTTTGCCGACTTCGATGCCCTTGACCGCGCCGAGTGTCATGATCGCCGCGCACAGACGCGCATCCAGCTTGCCGAAGACCGGATCGCCCAGCCCGGGCGGCAGGCCGATGATTTCCAGCTTCACGATACCGCCGACCGAGTCGTTGTCGTCCTTGGCCGCGACGACGGCTTTTTCCATGGCCCTGGCTGCCTCGGCGTCGGCGCAGCGCACGGCGTTTTTCTCGATCACCGCATAATCGCATTGCTGCGCGGCGATGCCGGCAATCTCGGTCGCGTGGGCAATGACGCGAATACCTTGAGCCTCGAGCAGCTTTCGGGCAATCGCTCCGCCCATCACCCGCCCGGCGGTTTCGCGGCCCGAGGAGCGTCCGCCGCCGCGATAGTCCCGGATGCCGTACTTTTTGTAAAACGTAAAGTCCGCGTGCCCGGGGCGAAACAGGTCCTTGATGCCTTCGTATTTGGATGAATCGTGGTCGCGGTTGAAGATGACCATCGCAATCGGCGCGCCGGTGGTTTTGCCCTGAAAGACGCCCGAGAGGATCTCGACCTGGTCTTTCTCATCGCGCGGCGTGGTGACCTCGCTTTGTCCCGGTCGGCGGCGGTTCAGTTCCCGCTGAATGTCGGCCTCGGTAATGTCCACGCCGGGCCGGACGCCGTCCAGCACCGCCCCGATGGCCGGGCCGTGGCTTTCGCCGAAGGTGGTCACCCGCACCACATCGCCGAAGGTATTGGCCGCCGTCATCCGCACCGCCAGCTCCCGGCCGAGCAGCTCAACAATCTGCTCGGCAATCTGCTCAGGCTTCCTGCCGGCCGCATCCACGACAATATCCGACAGGGGAATCAGCGCTTCATCGCGATAGGTTACATCGTGTTCGAGTTGCTCGCGTCCGTCCGGGCCGGCCAGCCAGGGCGGCAGCCCAATCCCGACCAGCCGCGACCAGATCGTATCGGCATCGGCCCGCAGATAGACCAGGATCGCGTTGTGCCGCAGCGCGCGTCGGCTGTCGGGCGCCAGCAGGGTCGAGCCGCCGCAGACCACCAATTGCCAGTCGGCCTGCTCGAGCTCGGCGGCCGCGTCGCGTTCAAGTGCACGAAACACATCGCCGCCGCAGTCGGTAAAAATTTCCCGACAGGTCTTGCGCTGACCGTGCTGCTTGAAAAAACGATCCTCAATCAACTGATCCGTCTCGACTCGTTTCAGCCCCGTCAGCCGCTGAACATGCTCGGCCACCGTGCTCTTGCCTGCGCCCTTGGCGCCTGCGATGACAATTTTCATAATCGTATCCTCAACAACACGAAGTTCAACAGCAATCCACGGTTATGTTTTGCCTGCCGCAGGGCCAGGCCCGATCATTTTCCTGCTTGAACGGTGCTGATTAGTTTTTTCAGCAGGCCGCGCTGGAAGTGCAGGCGGTTCTCGGCCTGGTCAAAGATGATCGAGTTGGGCGATTCGGCAATGCTGTCGGAAATCTCATAGCCGCGATACGCCGGCAGGCAGTGCATCACTTTGGCCCGCGGGGCGTGCTGGATGAGGTGCTCATCGACGGCAAAACCGGCAAAATCCGCCACCCGCTTTGCTTTTTCGTCCTCCTGTCCCATACTGACCCAGGTGTCGGTGTAAATCACATCGGCGCCGGCGACCGCCGCGGCCGGCTCGCGCGTCTGCTCGGCGCAGTTCGGACAGATGCGGTTGGCTGCCTCGAGGGTCTCGGCGTCCAGCTCATAGCCGGGCGGCGCGGCAACGACATATTTCATATCGAACTTTGCGCAGGCAAAGGCCAGCGAGCGGGCCACATTGTTGCCGTCGCCGACATACGCCAGCTTCAAGCCTTCCAGGCGTCCGAAATGCTCCTGTATGGTCATCATATCGGCCATCGCCTGGCAGGGATGCGACCAGTCGCTCAGCGCGTTGATCACCGGCACATCCGCCCAGCGGTCCAGCTCGATCAGTGTCTCGTGGGCAAAGGTCCGCGCCATAATCCCATCGACATAGCGCGCAAACACGCGGGCCATGTCCCTGGCCGGCTCGCGCTGACCGATGACGCCGATGTCTTCGGGCTTCATATACATCGCCATCCCGCCCAGATCATACATCGCCACCTGAAAGCTGACACGTGTGCGCAGGCTGGTCTTTTCAAACAGCATCGCCAGCACCTTGCCGGACAGACACAGATCGCGCCCGCCGTTTTTATACAGTTTTTTCAGATCGCCGCTGAGCGTCAGCAGCTCCTGCAACTGATCGGTCGTGCAATCGTGAATCGTCAGGAAACTTTTCATAACGGCTCTCCCTGACCCAGCACCTCATCCAGAATCGCAACGGCCTGGTCGAGTTCTTCGGGTGTGACAATCATCGACGGCATAAACCGCAGCACCGTCTCCTGCGTGCAGTTGATGCGCAGGCCTTTGTCAAGGCACCGGCTGACGATCTCAGCGCCCGGCGTGGTCAACTGAATGCCGATCATCAGGCCCTGGCCGCGAATGTGGTCGATGATGGGATATTTTTCTTTGAGCGTTTCGAGTTTTTGACGGGCATAGTCGCCCATCTTAATGGTATTGTCGAGCAGATGGGCCTCTTCGATGGCCTCGATCACGGCAATCGCCGCCGCACAGGCCAGGGGATTGCCGCCGAAGGTCGAAGCGTGCGTGCCGGGAACCAGCGACGCGGCGATCTCAGGCCGTGCCATCATCGCCCCGATCGCGGCACCGCCGCCGAGGGCCTTGGCCATCGTGATAATATCCGGCGTCACATCGTAATGCTGATAGCCGAACCATCGCCCCGTGCGGCCCAAGCCGGTCTGTACCTCGTCCAGAATCATCACCGCCCCGTGCTCATCGCACAGATCGCGAATCGTCTGCATATATTCCGGCGATGCGGCGCGAACGCCGCCTTCGCCCTGGATCGGCTCGATCATCACCGCGGCCACCTCTTCGCTGAACGCCTCGTGCAGGGCGTCGATGTCATTGTACGGCACATAGACAAACCCCGGCAGCATCGGCAGAAAGCCGTCGTGATATTTGGGCTGGGCGGTGGCCGTGACGGCGGCAAAGGTACGCCCGTGAAAGCCGCGCTCGGCGGTGATGAATTTGTACTTTTCTTTGGCACTGTGGCGGCGGGCCAGCTTCAACGCCGCCTCGACCGACTCGGCGCCGCTGTTGCAGAAAAAGCATTTGCCGCCGAAGGCCCGCTCACTGAGCAGCTTGGCAAGCCGGCCCTGCGGAACGTTGTAAAACGTGTTGTCCATATGCAGCAGCTCGCCGGCCTGGGCGCAAATCGCCTGGACCACCTTCGGATGGCAGTGGCCGATGCCGCTGACCGCCCAGCCGGGAAACATATCGAGAATTTCTTTGCCGTCCAAGTCCCACAGCCGATTGCCCTGGCCTTTGGTAATGACCCGCGGCAGCCGGCCGTAGTTGCCGATGACGTATTCATCAAACATTGCAATAACGTCTTGTGTGTTCATCTCTTTGTTGCCTTTATTTTGTTATCTGCGTTCCAATTCCCCGGGACGTGTAAATCTCCAGCAGCAGTGAGTGCGGAATCCGACCGTCGATGATGTGAGCCTTACCGGCGCCGCCGTCCAGGGCGGCCAGGCACGCCTCGACCTTGGGCATCATCCCCGTGGTCAGCGTACCTTCCTCAATCATCTCGGCGATTTGCTGTTCGCTGATGCTCGAAATCCAGCTTTCCGGGTCTTCAATATCGCGTCGTATGCCGTGCGTATCGCTGAGCACGACCAGTTTCTCGGCCTCAACGGCCGCGGCGATATGGCCGGCCACGCTGTCGGCGTTGACATTCAGCTTGCCGCCGCCGGCTTTGCTGCGGGCCACCGGCGCGATGACCGGGATCACGCCGCTGCGGCACAGTGTGCTGAGCAGCTCGCCGTTGACGTCGCTGACCTTTCCGACCTGGCCCAGGTCGATCTTGCGTCCGTCGGCGCCTGCAAGACGCAGCGGCTCGGCAAATACCACGCAACTGCTCAGCGAGTGCAGCCCCATCGCCTTGCAGCCGAAGTCATTGAGTGTGCGGCAGATCGGGTCGTTGAGGGCATTGACGAGGGTATGCTCGGCGATCGCCAGCGTGCGCTCGTCCGTATAGCGGCGGCCCTGCACCCAGACCGGCTCCAGGCCCGCCTGGCTCATCGCCGCGGTGATCGCCTTGCCGCCGCCGTGCACCAGGATCGGCCGCATCCCGACCGTCGCCATAAACACGACATCCTGCAGCAGGTTTTTGCGAAGCGTCTCATCGTCAAGAATACTGCCGCCCAGCTTGATAACGATAATCTTGCCTTTGAAGCGGCGGATGTACTCCATCGCCTCAATCAGCGCACGCGCCTTTTCGATTGCCTGTTCCATGGCCGAATACTCCAGGGCATCAATTCATTAATAATAAAAACTTGGCTCTTATCCAATAAAGGTGATTGAACGTGCTTTTTGAAACATAAGTTTTTTTGATTTAACGCTTTAAGACACCAGCATGTCCTCGTCGAATACGCTTGCCATGGGCCGGGATTGGGCGGCGCTGCCAAGCGACCCGAACTTTTATCTGCCGTCCAGAAAAACACTGCATTATAGCGTCCCGGACGGCCGTTGCAAGGCTATTTTGCCAGCTTATCCACGTGGGCTATAGAATTGCCGCCGAGATGAAACATCTCCTGCTTTTGGCTATAATGACTTATCGCAGGCACCAACCGACGGGCCAGCACAGGAAACGGCGGCTGGCCGAGCAACCGCGAACATCAGGAGTGGATACTGACCAAGCGCGGACAGGACGGCTGAAATGATTTTAAAGAAATAGTGGAAAATGAGCGCACAATAGGTATAATTCGATGTTAGCAGCGACGGTTGACAATAGAATTTTTTGTTTTTGGATTATTTTTTGAAAGGATTCGACTATGAAGTATGTGGGAATTTGCAGTGTGCTAATCGCGATGGGGCTGCTGGCCGGTTGTCAGCATCCTGAACTGGAGGCCTGTCGTCAGGACAAACAGATGCTGCAGTCGGATGTGCAATCGCTCCAGCGGCAACTGGATGAGGCACGCGCGACGATCGAGCGCAAAGACGAGCAAATGGCCGCGATGGAAGAGGAAAGTGTGCGGCTGCAGGAAGCGGCGATGGACAGCGTGATGACGATGCTGCAGCGCGAAGAGCAGCGCGCCCAGCGGCTTCGGGCATCGGTGGACCAGAAGGACGAGGCGCTGCGGCAAGAGCGCGCCACAACAGCCGCCCTGCGCGAGCAAAATGAGACGCTCAGAGCCGAGCTGGAACAGGCCCGGCAGCGGATCGAGGAGCTTGAGGGGCTGCTGGATGTCGAGCGCGACAGGAGTGCGGCTTTGCAGGAAGAGGTTGAGACGCTTGGGGCGGCGTTGGAAGAGGCCGGGCAGGCCGAGGCGCAGTGATGGCCTAAAGCCCATTTTATGGGACTGCGAGGTGGGGTTTTTTGGATTCCCGCCTTTGCGGAAATGACAAAATGGCGGACATTTAGGCCCGCCCTACGGGAGATTGTTCATGGTGATGGTGCGGCGGTCGCCGCCGGCGTGGGCCAGGCCGATGGTGATGGGCTTTAGCGGGGCCAGGGCGTCCAAGACGCGGTCGGCCCATTCGACCAGGACGATTGAGTCGGGGCGGATGTAGTCGGCCACGCCGAGGGCCTCAAACTCGGCCGGCGATTCGAGGCGGTAGGCGTCGATGTGGTAAATCTGCCGGCCGTCGGGGGTGAAATACTCGTTGACCAAAACGAAGGTCGGGCTGGTGACCAGCTCGTCCTCGGCTATGCCCAGCCCGGCGCAGATGCCTTTGATCAGGTGCGTCTTGCCGGTGCCGAGGTTGCCGATGAGGGCGACAACCTGGTTGCCGGTGAGTGTTTTGCCGATAGTCTGTCCCAGCGCGATGGTCTCGGCAGCGCTGCGGGTTGTGATTTCATTTGTCATTTTTCTATTTCCTCGAGCAGCTTTCTAATCATGAAGAACATGAAGAATTATTGTGTTCAGGTTTTTGGTTTTGGATTATAGCGGGTTGTTTAGGCGTTGTGTATTGTTTTTTTTTCGCAACCACCCCGTCGCTGGCGCGACACCCCTCCTTGAAAAGGAGGGGAGCCAGGTACGGTTCTCCCCCTGCGAAGGGCCAGTGTCGCCGAAGGCGACGAGGGGGTATGAAATATGAAAATTCGATTCGCCCGGAAAGGGCGAAAAGTAACTTAGCCGGGTGCGTCAGCCCCCGGAAGGCAGGCTTGGCGTAGTGTTATAGCCCCAACGGGGCGACAATTCAAAACAAAAACGCCGCGGGGTGAGCTGCCCGATGGGGCGTGGCGCTGTGGGTAACTCAACCACCCCGTCGCTGGCGCGACACCCCTCCTTGAAAAGGAGGGGAGCTTGGGTCATAAGTGATCGAAGCCTTGGGGGGTTAGTGTGTGTTGTGTGCCGTCGGGGGCTTTGAGGGTCATGCCGGGCTCGGCAGTTATTGCGCCGATGCGGGTGATGGGGGTGTTTTTCAGGGATTTCAGTTTTTCGAATTCTTTCGGACAGAGGGTAAAGAGAAGCTCGAAATCTTCGCCGTCGTTGAGGGCCGCGGCGATGGGGTCGGCGGTGTTCTGGGCGGCGGCGGAGATCGGCAGGGCGGCGGTCTCCACAATTGCGCCGACATTGCTTTGGGTGCAGATGCGGTTCAGGTCGGTGCTGAGGCCGTCGGTGATGTCCATCATCGCATTGATGCGGGCGACCTTTGTGATGGCCAGCGCCTCTTTGACTCGCGGCACAAACGTCAGATGTCTGCCGGCCAGTGAGCCGCCGAGCGGGCCGGTGACGCAGATGCAATCGCCGGGTTGTGCGCCGCTGCGCCGCACCGGGGCGTGATGGCCGGACGGGACGCTGAGCATCGTAACATTGATGACCAGCCGGTCGCTTGTTTGCTTCCACCTGGTGATATCGCCGCC
>SKKI01000085.1 GCA_007121565.1 Phycisphaerae bacterium | reverse complement strand
TCGTATTGCCCGAGGGCTTTGACTGGGACGATCTGAAAAAGGAAGAAAATATTTTCGACGTGTGGTTTGAATCCGGCTGCAGTTGGCACAGTGTTATTGAAATGGCCGGCCAGCCCGTGCCGGTGGATTTGTACCTGGAAGGCTCTGATCAGCACCGCGGCTGGTTCCAGTTGTCGCTGTTGCCGGCGCTGGGCGCGCGCGGCCAGGCGCCGTTCAAGTCCGTCCTGACCCACGGCTTTACCGTTGATGAGAAGGGAATGAAGCAATCCAAGTCCGCCGGCAACTATGTCAGCGCACTGGAAGAGATCGAAAAATACGGCGCCGACATCCTGCGGCTCTGGGTCGCCTCGGTCAATTACCAGGAAGATATGCGGTGCAGCGACGATCTGATCGGCCGCCTGCAGGACGCGTACCGCAAGATGCGCAACACGCTGCGTTACCTGCTGAGCAACATCAGTGATTTTGTACCCGAGCAGATGTCCGTGCCGTACGGCCAGATGCATGTGATCGACCGCTGGGCGATGGATAAACTTCAGGAACTGCTCGTCCGCGTCAAGCAGGCATACGACAACTTCCTGTTCCACCGGGTGTACGGGTTGATTTACAACTTCTGCACCGTCGAGATGAGCAGCATCTACATGGACGTTCTCAAGGATCGGATGTACTGCGATGCGACCGACAGCCCGTATCGCCGCAGCGGCCAGACGGTGATGTACCGGATTCTGGACGCCCTGATCCGGCTGCTGGCCCCGATCCTGGCCCATACCGCCGAGGAGGCCTGGGCGGCGATGCCTTATAAGAGCGAGCAGGTGGACACGGTGCACCTGGCCGCGATGCCGACGCCCGATCCGACGATCGACCCGTGCGACAATGCCGAGATGTGGCAGGCCGTGATGGCGCTGCGCGACGCGGTGCTCAAGGTGCTGGAAGGACTACGCAAGGATCAAACCATTCGCTCCAATCAGGAGGCCTCGGTGCGGGTGATCACCCCCGATTCGACGGTGATCAGGGCCGTTGAGGCATTCGGCAGTGAGACCTTCGCGGCGCTGTGCATCGTCAGTGATCTGCAGATCGAACTGGGCGAGGACTTTTCGATTCAGGCCGAAAAAAGCCCGCACGCCAAATGTCAGCGCTGCTGGAACTACTGGCCCAGCGTTGGAGACCACCCGGACGCCCCTGACCTGTGCGAACGCTGCGCGCAAGTGATCGGCAACTCAGCCTGACCTGCCCCCATCATACATCGCGATCGACGGCCTGGGCGACGCGCTTGAGGCGGGCCATCAATTGCTCAAAGCGCGTCGGCGTAATGGACTGGGCGCCGTCCGAGGCGGCGCGCTCCGGATCGGGATGGCATTCGAGAATGATCCCGTCGGCCCCGGCGGCCACCGCCGCCAGCGCCATCGCCGGCACCATACCGGCATGGCCGGTGCCGTGGGACGGGTCAATCACAACCGGCAGGTGTGTCCGTTCACGCAGCGCCGGAATGATCGCCAGCGGCAGCGTATTGCGGACATAGGTCTCAAAGGTGCGGATGCCGCGCTCGCACAAAATCACATTCGGATTGCCGGCATTGATAATGTACTCGGCCGCCAGCAGAAACTCATCCAGCGAGGCGCTCATTCCGCGTTTGAGCAGCACCGGTTTGGCAGCCTTGCCCACCGCCTCGAGCAGCGGATAGTGCTGCATATTGCGCGCCCCGATCTGCAGCACGTCGGCAAACTCATCGCACAAGGCTACCTGTTCGGTGCCGATGACTTCGGTCACGATCGCCAGGCCGGTCTCGTCGCGCGCGGCGGCCAGCAGTTCCAGCCCTTCGCGTCCCATGCCCTGAAAGGCATACGGGCTGGTGCGCGGCTTGAACGCCCCGCCGCGAAAGCCGATGGCGCCGGCGGCCTTGACCGCCCGGGCGGTCTGCATGATCTGTTCACTGCTTTCAACCGCACACGGCCCGGCGATAATACCCACCCTCGTCCCGCCGACGGGAAACGCCTCGGGACCAATGGGAATTTGCGTCTTTTCCTTGCGGACCTCCAGCGAGGCCATCTTGTACGGTGCCAGAATCGGCACCACCTTTTCAACCATCGGAGCGTTTTCAATCGCGTCCTTTTCCACCGCCCGTTTGTCGCCGATACAGGCGATCACCGTCCGATCCGTGCCGTAGATGACGTGGTCTTTAAGACCAAACTCGTTGACCAGTTCCACGACGTGTTCGATATCCTCCGGCGCTGCGCCGGGTTTCATGACTACTATCATTGGCTTCCTCGATTCGGGTTTACACCGGCGGCTACCAGATTTCAATCTCAAGTTCCAGTTCAACGTCAAAACTCGCCCTGACCTTTTCACGCATCAGGTCAATGAGTTTTTTGACATCGGCACTTTTGCAGCCGCTTTCGGTGGCAATAAAGTTGGCGTGTTTTTCGCTGACGACAGCGCCGCCGACTTGCGTGCCTTTCAGGCCTGCCCGGTCGATCAGCGCGCCGGCACTCATCCCGCGCGGATTTTTGAAGATGCAGCCGGCGTTGCGCGTATTCAGCGGTTGGGTATTTTTCTTGTAAATCCAGACCTCTTTGACGGTCTTGAGCATCTGGTCGGGATCCGATTGGGCCAGTTCGATCGTCGCCTCCAGGATAATCGGAGCGGTGATATTGACCCAGCGGTAGTCAAAGACCAGCTCGGGCTTGGTCTTTTCAAATATCTCGCCGTTGACGTCCATCACTGTGGCGCTTTGCGTGCAGGCGCCGATGTCGCCGAAGTTGCCGCCGGCGTTCATGCGAATCGCCCCGCCGACCGATCCGGGGATGCCCGTCAGAGACTCCAGGCCGCTTAGACCCCTGCGCACCGAGTCGAGCACCAGCTTGTTCAGGTTCGCGCCGGCGCCGGCCTTGAGGGTGGTCTGGTCGTACTCGGTTTTGGCGAACGGTTCGGCCTCGAGCTTGAGTACCGCGCCTTTAACGCCTTCGTCGCTGATCAGCAGGTTCGAGCCGAAGCCCAGCACCCGAAACGGCATCTGGGCCCGGACGCAGCGGCTGACGACCTCCTGAAGCTGCTGAACGCTCTGCGGGCGAATCAGATACTCCGCAGTGCCGCCCAGCCCGTACCAGGTCATATCGTTGAGCGGTACATTTTCCTTAACGATGCTCTCTAAGCCATTGAATATACTCATCGGCAACTTTCCAAATTGTCCCGGCGCCCATGGTTACGACCAGATCGCCGCTGCGGACATGTTCTTTTAAGTGGTTTACAATACCGGCAAAATCATTGATAAACAGCGCCTGGCACTGCTGCTGTCGAATCCGCTCGACCAGCACCTCGGCGTTGACTGTGCTGCGGCTTTCGGCGGTGTCCCGCACGAAATAAATCTCCGGCACAATCGTCCTGTCGGCAAGCTTAAAACTTTCTGCAAAATCATCAAGCAAAAAACGGGTGCGGCTGTATTGATGCGGCTGAAAAATGCACCACAGCCGCCGGGGGGCGTACAACTGCCGCAGCGCCTCCAGCGAGGCCCGGATCTCGGTCGGGTGATGGGCGTAGTCGTCCACCACCGTGATTCCATCGACGCGGGCCTTGAACATCAGCCGCCGGTCGATGCCGTCAAACGTACCCAGCCGCTCAAGCACGACCGATTCGGCCGCGCCCGCTTCCAGAGCCCCCGCCGCGGCCATCAGGGCATTATACACGTTGTGCCGACCCGGCAGGCCGCTTTTTGTCCGGCCCAGCACCGTTCCGTTGCGGACAAGGTCAAAGGAATAAAGCCCGTCGCAAAGCTTTAGATTGTCCGCGGTCACCTGGCAATGACGCTCCAGCCCAACCGTCACCACGCGCCGAGCCGGATCAAGCCGCCGCAGGAGGCGGGCGACGTTTTTATCGGTCCCGTTGGCAATCAGCACCCCGTCGGGCTTGAGTCCGTCGGCAAACGTACTGAAGGCGTCCAGGATATCGTCCACGCCATCATAGTAATCCAGATGGTCTTGATCGATATTCAAAAGCACGGCGATCGACGGGTGCAGATTCAAGAAACTGCGGTCATACTCGCACGCCTCGGCCACGAACAGCGGCCCGTTGCCCACCCCGCTGGAGCCGCCCAACTGCGGTACCTCGGCGCCGATGATATAATTCGGATGCAGCCCGCTTTGGGCCAGCAGGTACGAAATCCACGCCCCGACAGTGCTTTTGCCGTGCGTACCGCAGACGGCAAGACCGGTGCAGGTGTCAAAGAGCCGGCCGAGCATCTCGGCGTATTTGTAGATCGGACAGCCCAATTCCGACGCGCGGGCCAGCTCCGGATTGCCGGCTGTGACGGCGGCGCTGATGACCACCGCGTCAACGACCCCGGGGACATTGCCGCCGTCATGGCCGATGGCAATCGCCGCCCCGAGCGAGCACAAGTGGTCGGTAACCGGGCTGCGGCACATGTCCGAGCCGCTGACCGTCGCGCCGCGCCGCATCAGCAGCTTGGCCAGTCCGCTGGTGCCAATCCCGCCGATCCCGACAAAATGATAAGTCTTTCCTGAATATGCGTCCATACCTCAACCCAGTTGAATCCGGATAATTTGACGCCTATCATACCCGCACACAACCATTTATTCAAGACCTCTCAAAACGCATTTTTCTCCCGATCTATTCGCGATTGTTGTCCTGAAAAATCGAGACGAGCACACCTGGAACCAGATATCATGAGTCCAGGAATCGCGAATTTTATTGGGTCTGAAGCACTCCTAAAATCACGCAAAGAGCTATGGCCGATGGTGTTTACAATTATCATTCTGTGACAGTTTCCACCGTCGCGGTCGGCAGTTTGGCGTTGCCGGCAAAGATCGCATAGGCGGCGATGACCGCAAAGCACACAAGCGGGACACTGTAAGAGAGGCGGACAGTGGAAATATCAATGATATACCCTTGCAGCGGCGTCAAAATCGCCCCGCCCAGGATCGCCATAATCAGTCCTGAGCCGCCGATCTTGGTATCTTCACCCAGGCCGCGACTGCCCAGGCCGAAGATGGTCGGAAACATCAACGACATACACGCCGAGATGCCCACCAGTGCAAGCGCTCCAATTTGACCGCCGACCATAATCACCACGCCTGTTAATATCACCCCGGCGATGGCCATCACCTTGAGTACATTATGCGGGGCGATGCGACTCATCACAGCCGTGGCAATAAACCGAAATATACCAAACATAATCAGTGCCGGTAAATGGTAGTTTCGCAGCGCCTCACTGCCCGAAATCCCCAGTTGGTCGGGGATATAAAAAACCGTATATGTCCACACCGAAATCTGCGCACCCACGTAAAAGAACTGCGCAATGACCGCAAAGACATAGTTGGGATTTTTCAGCAGGCGTTTAACGGTCGCGGCAAAGTGGACATTGCGATCCGACTCCACCACATACGGCATCTTGGTGACCGCAATCAGTACCCACACCGCCACCAGGATAGCTCCAATAATCAGATACGGTGTAATCACGATAGCAAGCTGCTGGCCCTGGAGCGTGGCAAGCTGCTGTTCAGAAGCATCGGCCATTCGCTGCTGCAGCGTTTCAAGCCGTGCCAAAATCAAAATCTGACACAGCAGTGTCCCGATGACAGAGCCGACCGGATTAAAGGACTGGGCCAAATTGAGCCGCTGCGTCGCTGTTTCTTCCGGCCCCAACATGAGCACATACGGATTGGCATTGGTCTCGAGGATCGACAAGCCGCCGGCCAGCACATAAAACGCGACTAAAAACGGGACAAACTGCTGGAGCAGGCTGGCCGGGAAAAATAAAAAGCAGCCTACCGCGTACATTCCCAGCCCCACTAACACCCCGCGTTTATAGCCGAATTTGCGTGCAATAATCGAGCCGGGAATAGCCAGTCCAAAATAGGCCCCATAAAAGGCGAACTGAATCAGCGAGGACTGAAATGTCGTTAACCCGTCAAAGATACCCGTAAAGGCCCGCACCAGAGGGTCGGTCATGTTATTGGCAATCCCCCACCAGGCAAAACAGCTGGACAAGAGAATAAAAGGCAGTATATCACCCGGTGGGAGTAATCTTGGCTTTTCCCGACTGTTTGTTGTGCCAGCAGCAGGCTCACTCATCAGAAACCTTTCCAAAAATGTCCATAAGTAATGTGTTTTGTGTTAGGTCCGAAACCGCGGTTTCAATACAATGCTAGCGAAAGTTCTGTTGCATCAGTTTGTTTTAGAACTCTCAAAATCTTCCGGTACCAGTCGGATGGACTGTCCCTTGTCCAGTTGAACGTTGTGCATCTGTTGGCCGTATCGCACACGGCAGTTTGTGCCGCCGACACTGGTGATGCGGGCCGACGTGAGTTTGCCGTCGTGCCATTCGATATCCACCTCAAAGCCGCCGCGGGCACGCAATCCCTTCACGGAGCCGCTCGGCCAGCCCTCCGGCAAAGCCGGCAACAGATGGATTTGACCGGCGTGACTTTGCAGGAGCATTTCGGCTATCGCGGCCGTACCGCCATCGACATCGGCATATAACGTGGTATGGTAACGCACGCCTTTGTGCCGTCCGTCGTGAGCGGCCTGGCCGCTCATCATCAGCATCGGCTCTCCGACAGCACTTGTTGTAAAATCGGCGGGACGACCCAAACGTACCTGTACATTCAGGGCTGCCGGCTCTGAAGCGGTCAGGGAAATCACCAGCACGTCATCCGGCGAGGATATGAATACTTCCCGTTTATAGGTAATGCCTTCCACCTCGAAGGTGGTTGTCGCGACCGCAGTGTCCAGATTCAGTTCACGGCGGTAGGCGACGGTGTCGGACTGGGGCAACAGCATTTCAAGCCACAGATCACCAAGAGTCTGGTGGCTGCGCGGCGCAATACGCGGGCCCAGAAAACGACGAGCAATGACACGTTCGCCTTCTGCGTATTTATCTTCAAAGAATAGCCCGCGCGCTTCTTCGAGTGCTTCATAGGCTCCCTCCGGCGGCTGCGGCACGGGAGGCCCGGCCCAGAGCGACTCTTCATTCAGTTGAATGCGTTCGTTGCTCACACCGCCAAATACCATCGCCCCCAGTCGTCCGTTGCCGACGGGCAGGGCCTCGGTCCATGTTTGTGCCGGTTGAGAATACCACAGTTGCAGATCAGGCCTTTGCGCCGCCGATGCTGATTGACAGCTAATTGACAGCGTTGCCAGCACCAGTAATCCGCAGCATAATTCTGTTAAACGTGACATTTGCAGCATGACTCATCTCTCCTGATAAAATCCTGTCTTGACTGTTTCTGATTAAGCAAATGCAGCAGCGGCCGGGGACGATCGACGCCTTCGACGAATGTCGGGCGCGCGGCCAGGTCGGAGTCGTCAGATCGCACATTGCCTTTCCGAGTTTGGCCGGAACGCTGGTTGTATAAGCCTCGTCCCAGATCAGGCTGAATGTGTTATTCAGCGCGCTGTTAGGATTGTCGCCATTTCCAACCCCCTGAAACGCAACAGGAACGCCCTGTCGCTGACCTTTCAGAAGGCTACGGTATTCATGCTTCAACATAGCGAAAATCCGTCGCCGGTCAACCTTAAAATTTCTGTGTTTCTTTTTTGAAAAAACTATAACCTCTTTATTTAGATATATTTATATCTCTTTAGTGGGGCGTCATGCCAGCAATATAACGCTG
>SKKI01000122.1 GCA_007121565.1 Phycisphaerae bacterium | reverse complement strand
TCAGGGAATCTGGCCGATGCGGCCGGCGTCACCTCGTCCCAGGTGCGTAAAGATTTCTCGATGTTCGGCATTACCGGTAATCGGCGAGGCGGCTACAAGGTCGACGAGCTGATTACACGGATCCGCGAGATTTTGGGCAAAGACGAGATACAAAAGGTTGTTATTGTGGGCTCCGGCAACATCGGCAACGCCCTGCTGCGGTACAGAGGCTTTGAAGCCGGCGGTATTCGCGTGGTGGCCGGGTTCGATATCGATCCGTCCAAATATCAGCGCCATGGCGAGGTGCCTATTCTGCCGCTGGAGGAGTTTCAGGCCTTCGTGCAGGAACACAACATCAAGGTCGGTATTCTGGCGGTTCCCGATGTCGCGGCCCATCACGTCTCGGAAATTATGATCGCCGCCGGTATCCAGGGCATTTTGAATTTTGCGCCCATCCAGCTCCGCGGCGCCGACGGCGTTGTCGTCCGGAATATCAATCTCGAAGTCGAGCTGGAAAACCTGGTCTATTTTGTCAATGCCGCCAAGAAAAAACAATCGGAACCGGAAAACGAAACATCCACATTATAAACGGGTCGTAGCGAAAACTTAACAGACGCTGTACATGAAAAATCGAACGCTCAAAAAACAGATAGTGGCATCGTTTGCGATTGTGATCGCGGTATTGAGCGTCTGTACGTTCGCCCTGGGCTATTATATCGTGCGAACCGATATTTTTGAGCGGATTCAAACCGAGGTCGAGCGATCGCTGGAAGGTGCCCGCACGGTCTATGACGAGCAGATTCGGCGGATCGGCGCCAGCTTTGACATTGCCGACCTGAACCAGCCGCCGGACGTCCTGCGGGACAAGATGCAGGTCCATTATCTCTACCGGATTTCGGTTGCCGAGGCCCTGGATCATCCCAGTGAAATAGTGGCTCGGGCCGCCGGGCAGCAGCAGCCCATCGGCGGGACGCGTCTGATCGGACCCGATGAGCTTGCAGGGATGGATGAGGCGATTGTCCGGCGCGCACAGATTGCCGTCAAACCAAAAACACGGGACCATGCCGCGGCCCCCGCAACACTGGCCTCGGCCATGGCCAAGGAGCACGCCGTGCCCGTAATCGGCCCGGACGGCACGGTCACAGAGGTGGTCTACGGCGGGCGCATTGTCAATCGGGATTATGAATTTGTCGATCATATTCGCCGCCTTGTTTTCGGCGATGAGGTGTACCGGGGGCTGCCGGTTGGAACGGTAACGATTTTTCTGGATGATGTACGTATTTCGACCAATGTACTGGATGAAGACGGGCAGCGCGCAATCGGGACGCGGATATCCGAGGCGGTCTATAACGAAGTGGTACAGGAAGGACGGCGCTGGCGGGATCGCGCACTGGTGGTCGGCCACTGGTATAAAGCCGCCTATGAGCCGATCTACACGATCGACGGCCAGATTATCGGCATCTTTTACGTCGGTATTCTCGAAGAGCCGTTTCACGGTCGAGCGGCGAGAGTGTTGCTGGCGTTTCTGGCAGTGATTGTGGCGGCCTCGGCGCTGGCCTTTGTCCTGGCCTATATTCTGGCCGGGTCGGTCTCGCGACCGGTCACCGAATTGCTGGAAGGCACGCAAAAGCTCTCGCACGGCCATTTGGGTCACTTGATCCGGCCGCCCCATTCGAGCATTCGCGAAATGCATCAGTTGGCCCATGCGTTCAACGATATGTCGGTGCGGCTGGAAGAGCGCGAGGTGCGTATACAGGAAAACCGCCAGCAGCTTGAGGAGCTCAACAAGAGCTATCTCGATTTGCTCGGATTTGTGGCCCACGAGCTCAAAGGGCTGCTCTCATCGGCGGTGATGAACGCCTATGCCCTGCGCGACGGGTTTCTGGGAATGATTAACTTCAAGCAGAAAAAGGCCGTGGACTCCATCTGCCGCAACCTGGATTACCTGGCGGCGACGGTGATAAAGTTTTTGAACCTCAGCCGGATCGAACGCGATAAGCTGGAAATCAACAAGACCCGGTTTTCGCTCTGGCAGGACGCCTTTGGCCACGCGGTGCAGACATTCTCGAAACTGATTAACGACAAACAGATCAAGGTCGTCAACGAGATCGACTCGAAGCTGACCGTCTCGGCCGATCAGGATTTGATGCTGATCGTGGCCAACAATTTGGTCAGCAACGCCGCCAAATACGGCGCCGCCGGCGGACAGATTATGCTGCGCGCTGAAGAAGACGGCTCACGGATAACCGTCGAGGTGTACAACGACGGGCGGCCGATTACCGACACGCAGCGGGAATCGCTGTTTAAGAAGTTTTCCCGGCTGGAGACGCCAGAGAAAAAGAATGTCAAGGGCACCGGCCTGGGACTGTATATTACCAAACAGATCATCGAAAGTCACGGGGGTCAGATTGACGTGGAACCGAAAACCAATGGAAACTCATTTATTATTCAATTTCCTAAGGAGTAAACGAACGTGTTAACACCATTACAAGCAATCAAAAAGAAACGTGCTGAAGCGGTTAACCGCATCGTCAGCAAAGGGTACCTGTCCACCAAGCGGGTGTATGTGGGGATGGCGACCTGTGAAATCGCCGCCGGCTCCAAAGAGGTGATGGAGGTCTTCCGCCAGGCCATCGCCAAAGGCCTGACGGACATCTACCTGAGCCAGAAAGGCTGTGCGGGCCGCTGCAATCTCGAGCCCACCGTCGAGGTGGTCGAGGAAGGCAACATCCCGGTCAAATACGGACGGGTCACCCCCCAGCGTGCCCGGGAGATTGTCGAGCGGCATCTGAAAAAAGGCGAAGTGATTACCGAGTGGGTAATCTGAAAGAAAGGGACAACAAACGTGAGAGACAAGAAATTCAAATTGACATTGTGCGACGGGACGTCCTGCATTCACAATCAGTCTAAGGCCCTTCAGCAGGCCCTGCAGGCAGAATTGCAGCGGCACAATCTTACCGAGGCGGTCAGCGTCCACCTGAGCGGCTGTTTGGGGATGTGCAGCAAGGGCCCGATTCTGATTGTCAACCCGGGCTATATCCTGTACGGCCGGGTTCGCGTCGAAGATATTCCGGAGATCGTCGAATCGCACCTGGTCCACAACAAGGCCGTTACGCGGCTGATCATCACCGAGGACCACCTGTACAACCGGTTCTTCCGCATCTTCGGCGATGTGGACTTCTTCGGCAAGCAGATGCGCATTGCTCTTCGCAACTGCGGCATCATCGACCCGGAAAACATCGACGATTATCTGTCGCTGCGGGGCTATGAGGCGCTGGCCAAGGCCCTGGAGACGATGACGCCGCAGCAGGTCATCGCCGAAGTCAAGCAAAGCGGACTGCGCGGCCGCGGCGGAGCGGGCTTTCCGAGCGGCCTGAAGTGGGAGTTTACCGCCAACCAGGATGGCGACGAGAAGTACGTCATCTGCAACGCCGACGAGGGCGACCCCGGCGCGTTTATGGATCGCAGCGCGATCGAAGGCGATCCGCACACCGTCCTGGAAGGGATGCTGATCGCCGGCTACGCCATCGGCGCCTCAAAGGGCATCATCTACATCCGCGCCGAGTATCCGCTGGCGATCAAGCGGCTTGAGAAAGCCATCGTCGCCGCCCGTGAGCACGGCCTGCTGGGCGAGAAGATTCTCGGCTCGGACTTCTCATTCGACATCGAGATCCGGCTCGGGGCCGGGGCGTTTGTCTGCGGCGAGGAGACAGCGCTGATTCACTCGATCGAGGGCCACCGCGGCATGCCGCGTCCGCGTCCGCCGTATCCGTCCGTCGTGGGCCTGTTCGGCAAGCCCACACTGATCAACAATGTCGAGACGTGGGCCAGTATTCCGGTGATCATCCTGGACGGGGCCAACTGGTTCGGCACGGTCGGCACCGAAACAAGCAAGGGCACCAAGGTCTTTGCCGTAGCCGGGCGCGTGCATAACACCGGTCTGGTGGAGGTGCCGATGGGCACGACGCTGCGCGAGATTATTTACGACATCTGCGGCGGCATTCCCGGCGGCAGAGCGTTCAAGGCCGTCCAGACCGGCGGCCCCAGCGGCGGCTGCCTGCCCGAGGCGTACCTGGATACCGAGATCGATTACGAATCGCTGGCCAAGGCCGGCTCGATTATGGGCTCCGGCGGGATGATCGTCATTGACGAGGATTCGTGTATGGTCTCGCTGGCGCGGTTCTTTTTAGAATTCACGCAGGATGAGTCGTGCGGCAAGTGCACCCCCTGCCGTGAAGGCACAAAACGCATGTACGAAATCCTGACACGCATCAGCGAAGGCAACGGACAAGACGGCGATATCGAAAAACTCGAGCGGCTCGGCAAAATGATCCAGCGTTCGTCGCTGTGCGGGCTGGGCCAGTCGGCGCCGAACCCGGTACTCAGTACGCTGAAGAATTTCCGCGACGAATACGAAGAGCATATCCAGTCCAAAACCTGTCGCGCCGGTCAGTGTGCGGCCCTGCTGAGCTACACAGTCAACGAAAAATGTGTCGGCTGCGGCGCGTGCAGGCGCGTCTGCCCGGTCGATGCTGTCGAAGGGACCCGCAAGGAAATGCACCGTATACTCCAGGACAAATGCATCCGCTGCGGACAATGTTACGATGCCTGTAAATTTGACGCTATCACAAAAGCATGAGGATAACCATGAGCGAAAAAATACCGATTTTTATCAACGACAAAGAATACAACGTCGAGCCGAACCAGACGATTATGCAGGCGGCCGACACGCTGGGGTTCAAGATTCCCCGCCTGTGCTATCATCCCAAGCTCTCGATTGAAGGCGCCTGCCGCGTCTGTATCGTCGAGGTGGAAGGACAGCGCAACTTCGTCGCGTCCTGTGCGTTTCCGGTCAGCCCCGGAATGAAAATAAAAACCAACACGCACGCCGTGCGGCGCGCCCGTCGGGATATTGTCGAGCTGATTGTTGACAACCATCCGATGGATTGTCATACCTGTGAGCGCGACGGCAACTGCGAACTGCAGCGGCTGGCGGCGGCCACCGGCATTCGCGCCCGGCATTTTGAGGGCCAGCGAAAGCGCTACGACGAGGACCTGTCCAGCGTGTCGGTCATCCGCAACCCGGAAAAGTGCATCCTGTGCGGACGCTGCGTGCGGATGTGCTCGGAAAAGCAGCAGGTACACAACCTGACCCAGGCGCACCGGGGGTTCAACACGGTGGTGATGCCGGCCTACGATTTGCCCATGGCCGAGAGCGTCTGCACCGCCTGCGGCCAGTGCATCAACGTCTGCCCGACCGCGGCATTCCTCGAAAAGAACTACACGCAGGAGCTGTTTGAACAGCTTAACGGCACCGACACCGTCAAGGTCGTTCAGTTTGCCCCCTCCGTCAGAGCCGCCATTGGCGAGGCCTTTAACCTGCCCCCTCAGAACATGGAAGGGCAGTTGGTCGCCGCGCTGCGAAAGCTGGGCTTTGATTATGTCTTTGACACCCAGTTTTCCGCGGATTTGACCATTATGGAAGAGGCCAGCGAATTTCTCGAGCGGTTCCAGAACAAGGGCAAGCTGCCGATGATCACCTCCTGCTCCAGCGCGTGGATGAAGTGTCTTGAGCAGTTTTACCCCGACCTGATCGACAACGTCTCGACCTGCAAGTCGCCGATGTCCATGCAGGGCGCGATGACCAAGACCTACTTTGCCGACAAGATGGGCATCGATCCGAAAAAGATTTACAGCGTCGCGACGATGTGCTGCACGGCCAAGAAATACGAGGCCGCCCGTCCGGAACTGATGTTCGACGGGATGCGGGGTGTGGATGTGGTTGTCACGACCCGTGAGATCGCCTGGATGATCAAGTCGGCGGGCATCGATTTTGTGAACATCGAGCCCGAAAAGGCCGACCATCCGCTGGGCCTGTCCAGCGGCGCCGGCGCCATCTTCGGTGCCACCGGCGGCGTGATGGAAGCGGCGATCCGCACCGCCTATGAGCTGTACACCGGCCAGACACTGGTCGATATCGAAGTCGAAGGCGTGCGGGGCCTTAAGGGCATCAAAGAAGGCAGCCTGAAAATGGACGGCCATGACATTCGTGTGGCCGTGGCCCACGGCCTGGGCAATGCCTGCAAGCTGCTGGATGTCGTGCGAAAGGACCCGGACCGCTATCACTTTATCGAGATCATGGGCTGTCCCGGCGGCTGTGTGGGCGGCGGCGGCCAGCCGTATGCCGCGATCAACACGATTCCGCTGGATGACGAGGCCCTGACCCAACGCGCCAAGGCCCTGTATGACCTGGATCGCGGCAAGACCATTCGCCGCAGCCACGACAACCCGGACGTGCAAAAGCTGTATAAAGAGTTCCTGCAGCATCCGCTCAGCCCGGTCTCGCATAAGTACCTGCACACCCACTACAAGGCCAAGCTGCCGGTGGGGATTATTCCCAAGGACGCCAAAAACTTTGAGGTGAAATAATGACAGAATTAGCACAAGACAAAATGACAACGTTGCGCGAATTCATGGCCGAGGTCAGCCAGAAGCAATACGCCGACTCCTACCTGATTGCGGTGCTGCACAAGGCCCAGGAACTGTTCGGCTACCTGCCGCGCGAGGTCATGGACGAGGTGGCCGAAACGCTTCAGATTCCCACGGCGCATATCTGGGGCGTGGCGACGTTTTATCACTATTTCAATCTGGAGCCGATCGGTCGGCATGTAATCAGCGTCTGTATGGGGACGGCCTGTTTCGTAAAAGGCGCTCAGCAGGTGCTGGATGTGCTGAAAAAAGAGCTGAATGTCGAAGTCGGCAAGACCACGGGCGACATGCTCTTTACCCTGCAGGAGGCCCGCTGTCTGGGCGCCTGCGGCATCGCACCGCTGATCATGATTGATGACAAAATCTATGGAGAGCTGGACGCAAAGAAGACCGTAGACATCATTAATCAGTACCGCAAGGCCGCCGCCGAGCCGCAAAAGGGCACATAGTGCAACTGTTTATATCCAAAAAATATCGAGACAAACCCGTTTGGACATGGTATAAAACCGGTGAGCGTGTTTGCTTGTTTGGGAAGATTAACCGTATCGTATTATAGGAGAACACAAAATGGTCAAGAAAGTACTTGTCATTGACGACGACGCTGATTTTGTAGAATCGATTGTAAACCTGCTCGAAGCGCGGG
The DNA here is from genome assembly GCA_007121565.1 of Phycisphaerae bacterium. Taxonomy (GTDB): domain Bacteria; phylum Planctomycetota; class Phycisphaerae; order Sedimentisphaerales; family Anaerohalosphaeraceae; genus T3Sed10-213. Next base: position 593 of record SKKI01000122.1, on the reverse strand, counting down.
GTTACGCGGTCGCCTCAGCCCCCAACGGCACCGAAGGCGTCCAGAAAGCCAAAACCGAAAAGCCCGACGTGATCCTGCTCGATGTCATGATGACGACCAAGGACGAGGGGTTCAATGTCGCCCGGGAGCTGCACGACATCGACGATGTGAAGAATACCCCGGTCATCATGGTTACCGGCGTCCGCAAGGAAATGAGCCTGCCGTTCGGGTTTGAGCCGGATGAGACCTGGCTGCCGGTCAAGCAGATTCTCGAAAAACCCGTCAAGCCCGAAGTCCTGCTCAACGCTGTGGCCGACGCACTCAAATAAGCCCTCGTGCGGCGATTTATACCAGCTTCGCACTGAAAACGCAGACAAGGATGGGGTATCGTGCCCCATCTTTTTTTGTTGGCATTTGCGGTTAATCGATTTTCTCAGTCTTCAATTTGTTGTTGACTTTCGAAGCGGTGCTGGGTAGACTTTGGGTTTTCGATTTTTTATGTGAGGCTACTGCATGGTTGTAACACGATTTGCGCCTTCTCCGACCGGATATCTGCACATTGGCGGTGCCCGCACGGCCCTGTTTAACTGGCTGCTGGCACGCCGGATGGGCGG
>SKKI01000040.1 GCA_007121565.1 Phycisphaerae bacterium | reverse complement strand
TGGCTCAGGGCGTGGCTGCTGGCCTCGATCATCATATAGCCGGCTCCGTCGTCAACCATCTGGCGGGCCATGTGGGCAAGGGTCAGGGCGTCCGGCGTGGTCAGCGGGGCCTGGGCGGTGTTTTTGCCGGTGCTGTAGGCGATGGTGCCGATCAGGCCGCAGGGATGGCCGGCTGTTTCGATGACCGAGCGGACCAGGTAGGCGGTGGTGGTCTTGCCGTTGGTACCGGTCACGGCCAGGTTTGTCAGTTGGCTGCTGGGCTGGCCGACCGATGCCTGGGCCAGCAAACCCAGGGCCTCGGCGCTGTTTTTGACGATGACGCAGTGGCCGTCGGCATAAGGCTCTTCGGCCACGATATACTGCGCGCCGCGCTGCAGGGCAGTCGGAATAAAGGCGTGCCCGTCGGATTGGGTGCCGCGGATCGCCACGAAACAGTCGCCCGGTTGGACCTGACGCGAGTCCGCACAGATACGGACGTCGCCGGAGGCCGCCAAAGCCAATAACTGGGTAAATGTCATCTGATATTTATGCCGCACTTACACAACGCAACTCATTGCGTCAACAATGTCGCCATTTTCCTGCGCCCACTTCTCAAAGTCCTGCTCAATCCCCAGAAAAGAGACGTATTTCTTCAGTATGTCAAGGTTGATTTCTTTCAGGCAGCATTGCTCAATGAGGTAAAGGTCGTAAAAATGCACATCCAATTTTGAACTGATTTGGCGCAATGTCAGACGTTTTTTCTCACGGTGTTTGTGGCAGAGTTGAGAAAGCGGCAGGAAACGCATCAGGTGCCCTCCACACATCGTTGCGTGTGTCAGATAATGAACGAACTGGTTTTTTGTGTTGGATCTGGTCACCTCGGCCAGCGGTCTGAATGGCTCAGCATCTGACGCAGGAACATGGTTATTTTCAGCTTTTGCAATCCGTGACTTAACCATAACAGTCTCCTAAAAATAAGCTCCTGATTTTTCTGTAATACCATTATAGCCGTTTATTTTTTTAATGCAAAGGATTCTTTAGTGACTATCCGGCTGTCTTTTATAGGTCCTTTAAATCAACATCATCGGAACCGAAAAGCGTTTGCTTCGTAATATCATATACTGTATACTGAGTGTGCTATTGTTTTCTTGACATCCATAGTAGGGAAAAGGGGTTATGCGAAAAATCAATGCCGTCGTCATGACGCTGGCGGGGCTGCTGCTGATTGCCGCCGGCGTGCTGAAGGCACATGAAGTTCTGACCGTGTATTTTCCGTCGTGGCAGGCGCATGGCGTCTGGGAGTCGTGGGAGTTTTTCCTGGTGCAGATTCCTGTTGAGCTTGCGCTGGGGATTTGGATGGTCAGCGGCCTGTTTCGCAAGGCCGCCTGGGTCGGCGGCACCGCGGCGTATATCCTCTTTATTTTCGTTCAATTGCACAAAGGGCTGACCGGGGCCGAATCGTGCGGCTGTTTTGGTCACGTGGAGGTGGATCCGTGGGTGACGCTGTTTGCGATTGACCTGCCGTTTGCGGCGCTGCTGCTGATTTTCCGGCCGAAGGGGCTTAAGCTGCTGCCGCCGCCGTGGCCCAAGACTGGCCATGCGCTGGCGACGGCCGTGCCGATCTTTGCGGTGCTGATCTTTACGGCCCCGATGCTGGTGGCGCTGCGTCCGGAGTTCATCCAGGTCGAGGAATGGGCCTCGCAAACGCTGATCCAGCGGCCCGTGGCCAAGGCACCGCCGGCCGATGAGCCCGACATCCCCGAACAGCCGCAACCGGAGCCCGACCCCGAACCGGATCCTGAGCCGCTCCCCGAACCTGAACCGGAACCAGCCCCTGAGCCTGAGCCCGAACCGGAACCCGAGCCCGAGCCTGAGCCTGAGCCCGAACCGGAACCCGAGCCGGAACCGGAAGCCGAGGCCCCGCCGCTGTGGCCGTGGCTGGAGCATGTCGATATCGCCGATCAGCTCAAAGACGGCCTTGTCATCGCGTATATGTACCATCATGACTGTTCGATCTGCGCCGAGAGCATTCCCGCGTATGAGGCGTTTCATCGGGAAATGGCCGAGATGGGGGTGCAGACTGCTTTTCTGGCCATTCCGCCGTACGGCCCGGCCGAGACCGGCCCGGTTGCCCAGGATACCGATGCCCTGCACGGCAAACTGACCGACCGGCGCAACTGGGCGGTGACCAGCCCGTTTGTCGTCGCGCTGCTGGAAGGGTCTGTTGTCATGCAGTGGCCCCAGGGAACCGCCCCCGAGCCGGACGTCATTCTCGACGAAATTTTTGCTCCATAGCCGCCTTTTTGTTAAAAAGTTGTGCCGCTATGTAGGGATTTCAGGCCCGAAAAGGGCCATTTCCGCATTTTTTTGACGGCGGCAGATATTTTTTATTTTTTTCTGTTGTGGATTTGGCAGCCGCGTGATATGATTTTCTGTTGTGAAGTATCTTCTTTCGTCCCTCAAGAGTATGCTTCCTTTAATTCAAACAGCGAGGGATACAGTTTAGTGGCCTGTTTTGGGCCAAGGAGTATGCAGTGAGTACAGGTACAGTAAAATGGTTTAATGCGAGCAAGGGTTACGGATTTATTTGCCCCGACGACGGCGGCCCCGATTTGTTTGTGCATCATTCTGAGATCCAGACAAGCGGCTATGCCACCCTCGACGAGAACCAGAAGGTTCAGTTCGAGATCGGCCAGGGCAAAAAAGGCCCGTGTGCCAACGGTGTTACGCCGGTCTAAGGCCGGACACATTGGAAGAACCGAAAGGCCCTGCCGACAAGCAGGGTCTTTTTTATTGAAGTTCGTATTTTTTTTTCGTAAAAACCAAAATATTTCCTTTACAGTGCGTCCGAAATGCCGTATAGTAATAATCTGTATATAAATTCAGCGAGGTATCTGTAGATAACGTGAGGAATCAGTATGGCACATAAAAAAGGACAAGGTTCAACAAGAAATGGTCGTGACAGCAACCCGAAATATCGGGGTGTCAAGCTCTACGGCGGGCAGCGTGCTCAGGCGGGTTCAATCATTTTGCGCCAGTGCGGCACGCAGTTCAAGCCCGGTTTCAATGTGGGACTGGGGCGTGATTATACGCTTTTTGCGACGGCGGCGGGCACGGTCCAGTTCAGCGGCCGCCGTGTCGATGTTGTGGCGTAAGCCGGTTTATAACTCACTTAACTCCGAAACTTTTTTTGTTTTTTTGGGGTTTTCTGAAACAATACGCCCATGTCAGGCATCTACAGCAATAGAGACAAGCAGCGCCAGCTCAAAGAAGTCAGGAGTTTGACATGATTAAGTTTAAATGCAGCGAGTGTGCTCATCCGTATCAGGTTGGCAATAACTATGCCGGTCGGAAGGTGCGCTGTAAAAATTGCAAGACGGTCTGTGTCGTCCCGAGCCCCGGCAGTAGCGGATGCGGCGACACTGTGGCACGCTTCAACAGTTTGCTGCAGGAATTGCAGGAGTACGAAAAACGTGCGCCCGCAGTCGAAATCGAGCCCTGATAATCGGCCGGCTGCGGCGCATCAGCGGCAGCGACACGGCTTACACATCATCCATGTCAGACCGCAGGGCCTTTGTGTACGTCCCCGCGGTTTTTCTTTCTAAAGCCCTCCGCCATGCGCACCGTTCGTTTTTTCTGTGAAAGCCTTTCCGGCGACCGCGCCCGGCTGGATCCGGTCCAGTCCCGCCATCTGCGTAAAGTGTTGCGGTTAACTCTGGGCGACCGGGTTGAGGTCTTTGACGGCAAAGGGTTGCTTGCCGATGCCCGTGTGGAGCGTGTTGAGCCGGACGCTGTCGAAGTGTGTATTCTTGAAGCGCGTTATGTGCCGCCGAAAGCCTCAGGACGCGTTATTCTGGCTGTCAGTATGGCCAAAAGCGATCGTTTTGCCTGGCTGGTGGAAAAGTGCACAGAACTGGGGGTCGATCACATCGCCGCGGTTCAATATGACCGAACTGTTAAGATGGGTAAGCCTTCCTCACGCCGGCGCTATGAAAAAATCGCTCTGGCCGCGGTCAAGCAATCCGGACGGCTGCACCTGCCAACAGTTACCGGCCCTGAGACATTCCACAACACAATCGACACCCTGCTGGGGTGCTATCCTGATGCTGTGCGGCTTTACGGCGATCCCGAGGGACAGAGGCTGCCCGGATTCGACCAGCTAATGGCTCAGCCGGATCGTGTGGTCTTTATCGGACCGGAAGGCGGGTTTTCAGCTACAGAAATACAGATCTTTGCCGATCTTAACGTCCAAGGGGTCTGTGTTAATCCCAACATACTCCGTATTGAAACCGCCGCGGTTGCCTTCTCGGCTGTCCTGTGCGGGCCGGTGTGCAATTAGCGGGCAAATCGAAGGAATTTGAGGGGATTTTTTAAAATTATCCAAAGTCTCCGTGCCAATAATCTGTTTTCAACGTATAGATAGGTGAAAAAGAATTGTAATTTTATTGGGTGGGATTTGGATCATGAAAAAATGTGATGAACACAATAGGGTTGAAGAACTTGCCGAGTTGTTGATGAATCTGAGCAAAGGCAAAAATGACCTTCATACACGCAAAGAGGCCCACCGCTTGATTTCGCGTATCGGCCCGGACGATATGGCTCGCGCCGAGCGGCAATTGATCACCGGCGGGCTGTCGCTGAAGAAGGTCCAGCAGCTCTCGGCGACGTTTGTGCTGATGGGTGTGCTGGACAACCACAAATCCGATCTTCGTCATCGCCTTCCGGATGGACACATTTTGCGAAAGGTGATGGCCGAGCATGAGATGATCCGGTGTTTTCTGGCCGAGCTGGAGGACCTGAACGAGCACATCCAGGCGGCTGCAGACATTGGCCACAACAGTGCCGAAATGATGAGCCTGGCCCATGTTGCCGAGCATTTAAACGCGATGCAGGAACATGTAGATCGGGAAGATGATGTGCTCTATCCGGCCTTGAAAGAGCGGGGCTGGGGAAGTTTATTCATGCGTATTCAAAGCGACCATGCATACCTGAAAATGGCAGTCAACGACCTGGTCAAGCTGACCATTGCCGGCGGGCGGATGCCGCCGGATGTGTTTAAGAAACGCCTGGGCACGACTGTGGGGTATCTGTGCCCGATGATGCGCGAGCATCTGTTCCATGAGGATCGCGTGCTGTTTCCGCTGGCGCTGGCGATGGTTCAGGAGCCGGCTGTCTGGAAGCGGCTCAAAAGCGTCTGCGGTGAGATCGGCTACTGCGGTGTCCATCTGTAAGGATATCAAATGCCCAGAGCTTTCGATTAATAACGTGATAAGCAAGAAAATCAAAACCCGGTCGAAAAGCCGGGTTTTTTTATTGAAACGCACCAGCGGCCTAATAGAATATGTGATAACCGGTTGTGTAAAAAGCGTCTTACATTTTTTAAGGAATGCGATTATGCCGCTGAGCAAGCACATTATTCTGGGCGTCCATATCACCGACCGCATTGGTCACGTTGATTCGGTGCAGCATATCCTGACCGAGCACGGTTGCAGTATCCGCACGCGGCTGGGTCTGCACGAAGCCGAGGCGGGCTTTTGCTCGCCGAACGGGCTGCTGCTGCTTGAGATGACCGACGATGACAGCGCCGCGGCCGAGCTGACCAGCCGGCTACAGGCTATTGAAGGCGTCGAGGTCAAGACGATGGTGTTCGATCATCCGTAAGCGGCGTCTGAAAATAGCCGTGCCCGCGGCGCTGCTGACAGGGAATTTGCACAAGCTGTAGTGTGTTACTGCCGGCCCAGCAGGCGCTGAACACGCTGTTTGCAGGATTCGGTTTGCTGCTGTATGAGCTGAACGAATTCGTTGTCTTCGGCCGTGCCGATGGTTGCGGTCATTTCGTCGAGGCTTCGGTAGGTGGCCCGGCGGAAGGGATTGTCGTAGTCTTTTTTGCGAGAGGCATAGACCTGTTGGCAGATAGAGTCCTGGATTGTCGCCGCGTCCCGCAGCGCGTCGTGCCACTGCTGCTGTGTTAATGTGCCGCCGTGGACATCACACAGAACCGCAAAGGCGTGTTTGTGTTTTTCCAGCGGGTAGGCCTGCCACAAGTCATCGTAACGGCGATGAATGGCCTCCCATGACTCCAGCGTCCCGGCGCCGATATCGGCCCGCAGCGTGTCTACATCTTCTTTCGGGACAAGCTGGCCGCCCAGGTTGACCCACTCTGTTTTGCGCGGGGCGTTGAGGGCGGTCTGCATCGCGTCAAAATCCGCTTCGGGGTGGACCTCCAGATAAGTCATCAGATTGTTCACGGCGTAATAATGCAGCATCTGTCCATAGGCTCGATAGCCCTGCTGCGGCTTGCAGACGACCGCGCTGCGGTTTGATTTTTCGATAGCCTCGCCGAGGACCTCCAGGGTGTCCATCGTCTCGGCCGGACCGGTGAGCAGGCCGCGTCCGGCTTGCCGCAACTGTTCGTCACTTAGGCCGGTCTGCCCGTCCCGACAGGCAGCAGCCCTGCCGGTCCACAACTCCAGCAGGTCGCGAGCGTGAAGAATCTCTTCAATCGTATCGGGCGCAAACGGATCGATTTCGATATGCTGGGCTTTGTTGAGGCGCTTGTCGCGATGCGTGTATTTCCACGCATTGCGGGCCAGGGCGTACATATTGAACAACCACCAGTAGGCCGGGATCATTTCGAGTCGGTCTTTGGCCGGATTGTTATTGAGCAGGCAGAACGGCAGCGGCACATCCAGCTCGGCCGGGTAGTCGCCTTTGGCCATCAGCACAAACGACGCAAAACGGCTGGAGTGCTTGACGCTGGTACACAGCCCCGGCCAGAATCCCCGCCCGGCCTGCATTTCGTTGTCGTTGGCGCGGCTGTTGTGATTGGAGCCGATGGTCGCACCGGCGGCCATATTGCTCTGGCCCAGCACCACCGAGGCAATCAGAAACGAATTGTTGTGATGCTGCTCGTGGCCCGGGAAAATCAGATTGTTGAGCACCTCGCAGCAGGAGATTGTGGAGTTGTCGCCGAGAAACGAGTTGATCAGCCGGGCACCGTACTTGAGATTGGAGTGGTCTGACAGAATAAAACGCACCGCCTTGCAGCCGTAAAAGATATGACAGCCGTAGCCGATAATGCCGTTGACCATCTCGACGCCCTCGCCGATCTGTGTCGATTCCTTTGCCGAGGAGTTGATCGTCAAATTCTTGAGCTTGTTGGCGCCCTTGATATAGGCGTTGGAGCCGATCTTGACATCCTTGAGAATGCTGGAAGTCTTGATGACACAGTGGTTGCCGACCGTGCCGTAATAGCCGCGCCGCGCGTCAAACTTGGTTTGCGTATAGTGCTTGAATTTTTCGAGCATCGCCGTATCGTCGCGGTATTTGGCCCAGAGATAGGCATCGGCCGGCAGCATCCCGTCAAAAGGCATCACTCGCCGCCCGCCGGCCTCGTTCATGACATCCAGCCAGACGCGCACCGATTCGGACTCGCCGTCTTTGAGGATGCCGTTGCCGAACTTGGCGTGGTTGGTGGTGTGCATCTCGTCGATATTGGCCAGGATACATCGGTCGCCGATGATGAAGTGCGCCAGGTAGCTGACATTATGAATCGCCACATCGTTGCCGATATCGCAGGCGACGATCATACTGTTCCAGATCCCCGTTGGAAGCTGCAGGTCGTGATGTTCGAGAATCCTGTTGTCCAGCCGACCGATCCGCACCAGCCCGAAGAAGCTGCTGTTCTTGACCTGGCCCGGGTCAAACTCATCGGTGACCAGCAGCTCAT
>SKKI01000231.1 GCA_007121565.1 Phycisphaerae bacterium | reverse complement strand
GGCGTTTTGCGAAAATCGCGCACCTGGCCGATATCCTGAACCACACGCCCCGGCTCCAGTTCAAATATCACCAGCACGCGATCATTAAAGGCCAGCTCAAGCGGCGTATCAACCCGCAGCGAGGGACCCGAAATCTCATTGATCTGCGCCTGGACAAAGTCCGGGCGAAAATCCTCGCCGTCCTGGATCGCCCGAAACATCGGCAATGCGGCCATCAGCGCCGGTTTGCGAACCGCCACGCGCGGAAACCGTCGACGGTTGACAAACCGGATCCGATCCGAATGATTCAGCTCCAGGCACGTTTCCGATACCGCCAGTGTAATCGCATCCAGCTCCCACGTGACCGCGCCGTCGTCATACCGCACCCGCCACATCCGCCCGGCCTGGCCGGCCAGCGGCGTCTCCGGACGAATCACCCACTCAAAGGCGTCGTTAGCGATCACTTCGCCAAGGACGTGTCTGTCGCTTTTGCCCCCCGCCGGCCACAAAAGGACTGTCTTGCCCACCGGAATATGCCGACTGCTCTGGTCTTTGCTGCTGCGCGGCTGACCGGTGGGCGCGGGCTTGACAAACCCGAGTTTTTCTTTGATCGAATGCACTGCTGCCTGCAGTTTTTTGCGGTACACCAGGTTATGCCCGTCGGCGAAGACATCCTGCATCAAACGCCCCAGCCCGGTCTCAAAGACATCAACATCTTCAAACACCGCACCCTTTTGGAGCTCGCCCGTCCGGATTGCAATCGCCTCCAGAATCTCACGTTCGGGCGCCGTCAAATTCAATCGGTCCGAAGCCGCGTCATAGGCCTGCTGAAATTGCCGGTTTTCGCGCTGCAGACGCAGCCGACGCACCATCACCAGCAGCAGCACAAAGAGACAAGCCGCCAACACACCCAGCAGCATAAGCCCGGCGTCAGTCAGCAGGTTCTCACGGCCGCGGTCAATCTGCCGCATCGCTTCGAGTCGCTCAAGGGGCGTCAACTGCCCCACAAGGCCGACCCGCACACATTGAATCCATTCACCAGGCATCGCCCGCCGTTCATTAACGTATCAGATTGGTCAGTTCACGAAGAATATCGGTGGCCACGCGAATCGTCCGGGAGTTGGCCTGATAGCCGTTCTGGGCCTGCATCAGTGTCACAAATTCCGTGGCCATATCCACATTGGACCCTTCCAGACTCTGGCCGCGAATCGTCCCGGCCCCGCCGGTACCCGGCGTAGTCGCCATCGCCTCACCCGAATTGGCCGTCGGACTAAAGTACCCGTTTCCGACCGATTGCAAGCCGTTCGGATTGGAAAACGTCGCCAGTTGAAGCTGGGCGATATCATTTTTGACCCCATTGGTGAACATCCCGATCACCATACCGCTCTGGTCAATATCCACACTCGACAGCGAACCGGATCCATAACCGTCCTGTGTCAATGCCCCGGCTGTGGACGACTGGCCGGAAAATTGCGTCAGTCCGTTAAACTCGCCCTCGGTTCCCAAATCCAGCGTGATTTCCTGCGGCGTTTCATTGTTGTCATACCGCACGGAAAACGTCGTGGACTGGCCCGGCGAGCTTAGTCCTCTAAACGAGCCGTCCGGGTTAAATTCGATCCCGCGGATGCGGCGATTCAGGGAGGAGTCATTCAGAATATCGTAACTGTCCCAGGACGGCCGTGTCTCGCCGCTGATTGAGGTAATCACCAGGTCCCATGTATTGGGCGCATCAGTCTTGACAAAGTTGCCGGTCATCACGTGCTCCTGACCCATACTGTCAAATACGGTGATGCTGAAATTCTTACTGTCATTGCCGCCGATGGTGCTGTAATTGAAATACGTCGGCAGCGACAGGCTCTCGGCGGCGCCCGAGTCATAGCTCATCCCGGTAATCTGGGCCTCGCTGTAGCCCCGATCCAGCCCCGTCAGCACAATCCGGCCGCTGGAGTCCAGGGTGGCCGAACTGTTGTTGTACAGCCCGCTGATCTGGCTGAGAATATCGTCCATCGTTGTTGCGGCGCCCCAGCTAATGGCCGCGTTTTCAAAGGTTGTCCCGTCCTCGCGGATACCGGACAGGAGAATACTGCCGTCCTCATGAAAGCCTCCTTCCCACTGATCCAGATTCGACAACAGCGTCGTCTCATTGGCCGCGTTGGCCCCGCCGCTGGTCGTAAAAGCTGCATTTGAAACAATCCGATTATACGTCGCCTGGTTGCTGTCGGCCGAGGATCGCAGGTTCCCGTTCATCATCACCTCGGTGGTCGCGCTGGCCGGCATCGACGTGCCCCACGGAATCTGAATCGTCGAATTATCGGCTTGCAGCACTTTGAAGCCTGTGGCCGGATCGACCATTGTATTATGGGCATCAATCGCAAACGACCCGGCACGGGTATAGACGGACTGCTGACCGTTGGACAGCACAAAGTAGCCCGCCCCGTCAATCGCCACATCCAGGTCCTGACCGGTCGAGACGAGATTGCCCTGCATCTGATTGCGCGCGATGCCCGCAACATCCACGCCGCTGCCGACTTGCAGCGGATTGGTGCCGCCCAGGCTGCCCGTCGGGCCGGCGGCGCCGCGCATGTTTTGACTGAGCAATTCGGCAAACGTCACCGAACTGCTTTTGTAGCCGGTGGTATTGACGTTGGCCAGGTTATTACCGGCGACATCCAGCATCGTCTGATGCGCTTTCAGGCCGGAAACGGCCGCGGATAATGCATTACTCATACATCTCTCCTGAAATGGGTATCCAAACTGTTGCGGTTATTGTTTTATTCCTTCAACGGCATCCAAACGCACATAAAAGGTCTGGCTGCTGTCCGATCCGTCCGGGTGCGTTACCTGGCTGTCCACCTCGAGCGTCAGATGGCCGGCCTCATTATAGAAGATGCGATTGACCTGTCCGTCGAGCGTGCGTCCGTACTCGCCATAATAATACTCCACCGTTTTGCCCAGCAGCGACTTGGCATAGTCCAACTGCGCCACGATCATCGCCCCTTCGAAGCTGGTGTTCATCTTCGACATCGTCGAATTCATCGCCGCCATACTGCCGGTCATCTCCTCGGTCAATTCAAGCTGCGTAAACTGGGCAAGCTGCGAGGCCATCTGCTGATTGTCCAGCGGCTCGAGCGGATTTTGGTTTTGCAGCTCAGCGATCAGCAACTGCATAAAGTCTATCCGCTGATCGGCCGCCGAACCGGCCTTGGCGGTCGCCGAGGCTATCCCCTGCGTACCGGTCGGGTTCATCACATCTGCCTGCTGCTGAGTTGCCGAGTTAATCACGCTCATAACAATCGATCCCTTCATCGCATCTACATTTTGGTCAGGGGTGTGGGCACGATCCCACAGGCAACGTTAGTGCAACTGGTGTGCCGCGCAAAATCCGACACTTGCCAAAAAACCGCTATCTTTCTTTTTAAAATAGACTTACAAAATCTATATCGAGCCGGGGCTTGCGGACCAACGTGTTTAATCTCTGAATAAGGCGGCAAAAATTTCCGCACTTCGCTGCTGGCGAAACTGCCGGCTAGTCCGATAACACAAAGACGCCGGCGACACCTTGACACGACACACAAATTTTTATTGGACCGTCCCATAAAAGATTAAAGTTTTCTGCGCGCCCGTGCCGACATCATAGGTAATCCAGTGCGAAGGAAAATGCGAACAATGAATTCCCGAAACAAGAAGATTCAGATATGACTGTTGATAAGATCTTAGTCGTCGGCAAAGACCCCGAAGCTCAGCACCTTGTTCGTCCCTATGCGGCCCAGGTTTATGCCGCCGACGAGACCGAAGATGTTCGGCACATCGCCGAACGTGTTGAACCGGACCTGATCGTCTTTGACGCCGCGATCAGCCCGCCGAGGATCGAGGCCATCACACAGATTTTGCAGGATATCAATAGTGATACGCCCGTTATCGTCATCCGCAGCGAACAGGATAAGCACCATGCCGAAACCCTCAAAGAACTCGGCGCGTTGGATGTATTGTTCGGCTATGCGGACACCGAGCGGCTCGGCGTTATCCTCAAACGTCTCACCGAGGGTCCGACCGACAGCGATGATCAGTATTATGTTGAAGACTGCCCGGCGGCCGTGTCCATCGTCGGCAAAAGCCGCGCGATGCAGGACACCATTCGGATGATTCGGCTGGTGGCCAACAGCGCCTGCAATCCAATCCTGATCGTCGGCGAGACCGGCACCGGCAAAGAGCTGGCCGCCCAGGCCGTCCACCTGATCCGTCACGGCAGCGAACGCGATTTTGTCGCGGTCAACTGCGCCGCCCTGACCGCCACGCTGCTGGAAAGCGAACTGTTCGGCCATGTCAAAGGCGCCTTTACCGGCGCCGAGCGGGACAAGACCGGCCTGCTCGAGGCGGCCGGCTGCGGGACCATCTTTCTCGATGAGATCAGCGAGATGCAGCCCGAGCTGCAGGCTAAGCTGCTCCGTGTTCTGCAGGAAAAAACCTTCCGCAAGGTCGGCGGCCGCGAGGAAATCCGCTGCAAGGCCACCATTGTCGTCTCGAGCAACCGCAACCTGCTCAAAGACGTCGAAGCAGGCACATTCCGACGCGACCTGTACTATCGCCTCTCGATCTGCCCGATTGCCCTGGCTCCCTTGCGCTGTCACACCCGCCGGGAGGACATCCTGTTGCTGGCGGAGTTTTTTATCCAGAACTCGGCGATCTGTCCCGAAAAGAAGGGACGCATCAAGGGCCTGACCAAGCTGGCCGCCGAGATGCTGCTGCGACACCCCTGGCCGGGCAACGTCCGCGAGCTGCGAAACGTCATCGACCGGGCGATTTTGCTGGAGGCCAGCGACCGCATCGGCACCACGACGCTGATCCTCAATCCCGATGCGCCCGCCGCGCCGAGCCCGACCGATGCCGCCGCCTCTGCACTGAACGATTTTTCACTGGAAAAAGCCGAAAAAGAGCTGGTCAAGAAGGCCATGCAGGAGGCCGGCTGGCAGAAAACCCGCGCCGCATCCCTGCTGGGCATTACCCGGGCGACTCTTTACAGCAAGCTCAAGCAATACAACATCCTCGAACCAGCCGACACGCCCCACGCTGCCCAACCGGCGTAACCATTGACCGCTGCTTTTAACCCCGTTACATCTTTATCAGCGTTTGCACAGAAAAGAGCGATGTTCATCGGCAGGCACAACAATGGGCATGGCCTGCCATAAAAATCAATCACCCCTGGTGGGCTTGATTTTCAACTCGCCCATCACCTTCTGCATATCGTCCCAGACGCGCTGGCGTGTTTCAACGGTGTAATTACGAATCAGATAAGACGGATGATAGGTCGGCATGAGTTTGGCCGGCGGATGATCGTTTGAATAGGGGTATTCAAAAAAACGCCCCCTGAGCCGGCCGATCGCCTGGTCGGTCTCCAGCAGCCGTTGGGCCGCGTGAGCGCCCAGCGCCACGATCACCTTCGGCTCGATCAACTCAAGCTGACGTTTGAGATACGGCAAACATGCAAGCGCCTCATCGGGCCGCGGGTCGCGGTTGCCCGGCGGGCGGCACTTGACCACATTGCAGATGAACACATCCTCCCGCCTCAAGCCCATCGCGGTGATGATGTCGGTCAGCTTTTTGCCCGCTCTGCCGACAAAAGCCAGCCCCTGGGTGTCCTCATCCTCGCCGGGCCCCTCGCCGACAAACACCAGTTGGGCATTGGGGTTGCCCTGGCCCGGCACGGCGTGGGTACGGTTTTCCGACAGGCGGCACAGACGACACTGCCGCACGACTGCGGCAATGGCATCCAGCGTATCCAGCGGCGGGGCCTGCAGGGTTGCAATATCAGATGTCGGTGTGCTTTTTTGCGGTCTGGCTGTGGGGCACATAGCATCACTTTCTGCAGAGGGCACCGTCCGGGCCGACCGGGTGCACGGCGCACCGCGGATCGAAAAATCGCCGGCGTAAAACGCCTCCAGCTCCAAATGTCGCGTCAAAATGGTTTTCAGATCGTCTTTCATCGAGCGTTGATACTATAAAAAACCACCCATTACCACAACCCAAAAATTCCCGTTGACGAGATGACCCGCAAAAATCGAAAAAACGCTTGACAAAATCCCCCCAAAACGGTATCGTCTGGTTTTTCAGCGTACGGTGGAAGTAGCTCAGTCGGTTAGAGCACCAGATTGTGGATCTGGGGGTCGGGGGTTCGAGTCCCCTCTTCCACCCTTGATTTTTAGCCCAAAAACCCAATGTTAGACAAATTGTCAGACAAATCCATTTCTCTTTTTCTCTTTGCTATACTATTTTCTCACGATAACAGCAAAAATATGAGGTTTGAATGGCTAAAAGCCGTGCAGGTCGCCCGAGGTCCAATGACAGTCGTGTCTATGATTCTGATAATGTGGAAATCCCGTATCTGTTTATTGACAACAAGGGAAATCATTAAGGATACTGTGCAGTTTATGTCTTTAATTGACGATGTAGAAGTTTTGATAAACTGTCCATCGGATTATTATCGGAGCTTCTGAAGTGCTAACAGATCAGCAGTATAAAAGGTTATTTTACCGAAGTATCGCAAGAAACGCAACTTCAAAGAGAATCGCAAAAAATAGGAATGATTTAACGGCCGAGATACGGGTCTCGTAGAGTTCAAGTTTAACTTAATTCGGAGGTAGTAAGAATGAAAAAGAGAATGAAGGGTTTAATGGTTGTACTGCTGCTTGGCAGCGGTTGGGCAACGGCTGGGTATATGAAAGACGATGCACACACGTTTGCGCTGTGGGACATGGATCAGACCACAAGTAGCTGCGTGTTGGATCTGAACACCGACAGAGCAAACGATCTTATCTTGCGCGGCGGACTGTCAGCATTTACTTTCTCTGAGAGTTATGACGGCACCGATGCCATTTATTTTAATGGCACAGGTGGTGACAATGTGAAAGTATCGGTAACTGAAGCAGAACCTGAACCGCCCGCTCTCAAACAAGGGGGTGTTCACTTAACTGTGTAAATAGCCAATAGTCAATCAAAAAGGGTGGCGCTTTCAAGCGAAGCTTGTGGGTGCGGGTTCAAGCCCTCAGAAGGCCGGCCATGCGGCACAGGCAGCCATCTGCCCTCTGATCCTGGCCCGTCAACCCTCCAGCCAAAACACCTCCTCAACCGATTTGCCGAACGTCCGCGCGATCTTCAGCGCCAGCGTCAGCGACGGCGTGTAGTTGCCCTGCTCGATGGCGATAATCGTCTGCCGCGTCACCCCCACCCGCTCGGCCAGCCCCTGCTGCGTCAGCTCCCCGGCCTCAAACCGACACCGCCGCACCTGATTGGTCAACGCGTCTTTACTCATCGCCTTCTTCCTTTAAGCTTTGCCTGAAAAGGAAAAAGGATAAAGCGGTCTGTGCTACAAACAACCCCGAAATCACCATCATCGGAAGCAGCCAAACCGGAACCATTCCCTTGCCTCCAATCAGAAAAAACACGACAAGAGCAAACCCGCTAAGGTAAAACACAAATACCCCCTGCGCCCAATAATTTGCCTGCTGATACAGGAGCCGTTCGCGCTCATCGAGCTGCTTGAATTTGTTGAACTCCCACAGACACGCTATCATTCCTGTCGGAACCCCCGCAATAATAATAATCAGCGCATATTCAATACCCTGTGTGTTGTTTGAAACAAACTGCACAAAAAAGGGGAATGCAATCAGCATAAATACACATACTGCAATAAAGTCCTGTATAGCTTTCTTTCGTAATCGATTCATAGCGACTCTCCTTCCGCAGTGTGTTTGTCTTTGCCGTAAAGAATCAGGGTGGCCAGAGACTGACTCAAAAACATTGTGAACACACCCAAAATCCATATCATTGGCAGTACCTCAATCGATACCGCCGACATATCGCGCCAGCG
>SKKI01000236.1 GCA_007121565.1 Phycisphaerae bacterium | reverse complement strand
GCATCAGGCCGGCGGCGGGCACATCGGCGGGGCTGTGTTTTTCGGTCTTGAACAACTGATTCAGATAGGTGTCGTAATAGCCGTAAAAATCGGCACCGAGGGCCTTGCGTTTGCGGTCATAATAGGCCTGCAGCGTCGAGGTCATTCGCCCGGCCGACCAAGGCGGATTGCGGTCCGGCTGGACCGGCGGCTCGGTGTCGCCGATTTTGTGCATCAGCGTATCGACATACAGTAGCTTTTTGAGCACCGGCCAGTCGCGGTATTTTTCGCGCCAGTCGGCAGCCGGATCGAGCCAGACCGCAAACGTCTCGGCAAAATCCTCATCCGGATGCGACTGGGCGTAATAATCCGACAGATGCACCACATACCGGCGTGAGTAGGGACGAAAGCTGTAAGAGTTGCCGTAGGGCGCGCCGAACGGACCAAACAGCTCGCGCCAGCGGGTGCGTTTATAAAGCCGGTAGGCATAATTTATCGCATGGCCGCACTCGTGCCGCAAAAGCTTCATACAGCTATGCTCGGCGGCCCCTTCGGCCTCGAGCATCATCTTCTGCTCCAGCTCGGTCAGGCGGCGGTGCGCCAGGCAAAACGGAATGCCGATGATCGGCACCTTGTCCGGGCAAAGCCACTCATCGGCCAAATAGCACGGAGGACGAAAGCCAAGCCCTTTTTGGGCCAGCTCATCATACAACTGCTCAATACGCCCTTCCAACACCGAGCCGGCAATCCGCACGGGCAGATCGCGCACGCGCATCGCCAGAAGCTCCCTGTCGGAAAGCTCTGTCCAGTCGATCGTGTGGTGTGATTTCGATGTTTTGGCCTTCATCGCTGTACAGAAAAACAGTGGCACTACCGGCGTCAGCGCCCACGCATTGACGCTGGATCAGGTAGCACGGGCTTCCAGCCCGTGTACACGGCCAGGATGGCCGTGCTACAAATACAAATTCCTATGCGATTCAATTAACACACAGACGCGAGCGCAGAATCTGGGCGCGCAGGCTGTCGCGCTGCTCGGCGTCGAGCATTCGCCCGGCCCGAAGCTGCAAGTGAGCCGGCTGGGTCAGCATAAACAGCTCGTTGACCGTGGCCAAGTCAAGCTTTTCAATGCGTCCGAGATTGACGCCCAGCCGGACGTTGCTCAGCAAAAAGAGCGCCTCCTGCGAGCTGACCAGGCAGGCGTTTCGCAGCACACCCAACGCCCGCTGAATCTTATCATCAAGCGTCTGCGGCCGCTCGGCCAGCAGCGCCTTGCGCGCCTCCAGTTCGTAGGCAGCAATCTTGGGCACGATCCGGGTGACAAAATCATCAACCACCCGGGCCTCGCTGACGCCAAGCGTGACCTGGTTGGACAATTGAAACAAGTCCCCGATTGCCTCGGTGCCCTCGCCGAACAGGCCGCGGACGGCCAGATCACAGTCGCGCGCCGCGGCCAGCACCTTCTCGATCTGGCCGGTCATTTTCAGCGCCGGCAGGTGCAGCATCACCGAGACGCGTATGCCGGTGCCCAGGTTTGTCGGACAAGCGGTCATATAGCCGTATCGCCGGTCAAAGGCGTACCGAACCTGCGCTTCGATTTTATCGTCGATGCGATTGATGCGCTCCCAGCAGGAATGCAGATCCAGCCCCGGCGCCAGCACCTGCATCCGCAGGTGGTCTTCTTCGTTGATCATCGCCGCGAACGCCTCGCCATAGGCGACAATCACGCCGCGGGGGCCTTGCCCGTTGGCCTGTCGCCGCGTGATCAGATGCCGCTCGACCAGCAGCTCGCGCTCCACCGGCGAGACCTGGGCAACGTCAATAAAAAAGATTTCGCCTTCCAGCTCAATACCCAGCAGCGCTGTCTTAAATGTGTCCAGCACCGTTTGCTTTTCGTCGGCCCCAAGGCACGGCACAAACGCAAAGCCGGCCGCGTTGCGCGCAAGGCGAATGCGCGATGAGATCACCACATCGGAAAACAACCCGCGTCCCTGGCCAAACCACGCACTGGACGCCTTGCATAAATCAGCCGGCTTCATACGATTTATTTCTCCTGACGCCGCTCAGGACGTTGGCTCCTGTTGTTGTTTGATTTCATCGCGAAGACGGGCCGCCCGTTCGTAATCTTCCTGGCCAACGGCCTCGTCGAGCTGCTGCTTGAGCCGGCGCAGCACAATGTCCTGTTTTTCGGCCTTGGGCAAATGCGTCGGCACTTTGCCGCAATGCCGGCTCTTGCCGTTGTGGCTGCGCTCAATCAAAGGCAAAAGCTGGTCTTTAAAGACCGTATAATCGTGCGGACAGCCCAGCTGGCTCTCTTTGGCAAAGCGCTTAAGCGTCATCCCGCAATCCGGACAGGTCCTGGCCTCCATCTGGGCCGCAAGCTTCTCTTGATCCTGTCCCGCTTCGGGCTGGACGCTCAGCAGGGTACTGAGCAGCTCATTGAGCGGAATCTGGGCCTTGACCGCCAGCCCCTGCTGGTGGGCGCATTCCTGACACAAATGCGTCTCGGCCCGCTGGCCGTTGCGAATCTCGGTCAGATGGATCGTCGCCGTATGCTCTTTACACGCCTGACACAACATAGTTCTTCCTCAATCAAAGTTCACGCGACAAAAAGTCAGCGCGATTGTAAACACAAAATGTTAATTATACTACGCATCATAGTGCATATCGACAAAAATAACCCTCGGCCGGAGAATAAATGCTCCCGCGCGTGCGGATGTCAGCCGTTGGGCCGATACCGTGCCCGGCAGCCGGCCGCCTCGGTTACCTCTATGTAGTCCAGCCGTCCCGGCGGCACGATGCGCGCGGCCAGCGCATCATACAGCAGACCGGCGACCGCCTCGGCCGAGGCATTGCCGCCGCCAAAACAGCACACTTTTTCCAGCGGCTTGCCCGTCAGCGGCTTAACAGTCGCGTCAAGAAGCTGTTTTAGCTCCACAAAGTCCATCACAAAGCCCTGCCCGTCCAGCTCCGCCGAACAAACCGCCGCGGTCACCTGCCAGCGGTGGGCGTGCACCTCTTCCCGCGTGCCGTCGGCAAGCCGCAGCCCATGGGAGGCCTCAAACTCAGTGTCAACAAATATCCAGTACATGATAATTTTTAATTCTTAATTTTTAATTCTTAATTTTGTTCTACTCCGGCACATCGTTATTATTATTGCGCGGCTTGTGCTTGCGCAGTTTGTCCTGCAGGTGCGAAAAGACCAGAGGCGGGACCAGTTTGCTCACATCCCCGCCGAGCAGGGCCAATTGCCGCACCATTGTAGAGTTCACATACCCGTATTCCTCGCTGGTCATCACAAACACCGTCTCGATGCCCGCCACCGTCCGGTTGGTCATCGCCAACTGAAACTCGTATTCGACATCCGTCAGGTTCCGCAGGCCGCGAAGCATCACATTAGCCTGCTTTTGCGCGGCAAATTTCACCGTCAGACAGTCGTAGCTTTCCACCGAAACCCGCGGCATGTCGGCCACCAGCTCACAGATCATCGCAACCCGCTCGGCCTTGGTAAAAAGTTCGTCTTTGTCCGGGTTCTGCCCGACCGCCACAATCAGATGGCTGAACAGCTTCGTACCCCGCGCGATGACGTCCAGATGCCCGTTGGTCAGCGGATCGAACGATCCCGGAAATATCGCCGTAATTGGGTTATATTCCATAGTAACCCTATCCTAAACGAAAACACCACGGCTTGTCAAACCATTTACTTGCTTAAAGTAGCACGGCCTTGCGGGCAAATGGTATCCTCACGAACTCTTCGATGCCGGCAGTTTTCTCTGGACATCTGTTCCAGTCAGCGTATAGTGTTCTGTTTTAATCCCTAATCAACATCAGCAGGACAATACTTATGCAGATGCGGGTTCATTTGTCCCGACCGGACATTACCGAGGCGGAAATTGACGCGGTGTGCCAGGTGCTGCGCAGTCCGAATCTGTCGCTGGGGCCCAAGCTCGGCGAGTTTGAGGCAGCGTTTGCGGCGTATGTGGGACGCAAACATGCCGTAGCGGTCAACAGCGGCACCAGCGGGCTGTTTTTGTGTGCCGAGGCGATGGAACTGGCCCCGGGCGATGAGGTGATTACCACGCCGTTTACGTTCATCGCGACGGTCAATTTCATCCTGATGACCGGGGCAACCCCGGTGTTTGCGGATATCGACCCGGTGAGCCTGAATATCGACCCGGCCAAGATTGCCGAAAAAATCACCCCCAAAACCAAAGCCATCGTGCCGGTGGAGGTCTTCGGCAATCCGGCCGGAATGGACGCGGTCTGTGCGATTGCCGACAGACACGGCCTGCGGATTATTGAGGACTGCTGTGAGGCGCTGGGCTCAACGCTGGGCGGCAAAATGGCCGGGACATTCGGCGATGCGGGAGTGTTCGCGTTTTATCCGAACAAGCAGATGACCACCGGCGAGGGCGGGATGATCGTCACCGACGACGACCGGCTGGCGGAGTTGTGCTATTCGCTGCGCAACCAGGGACGCGGCCGGGGCGGCGGCTGGCTGGCCCACGAGCGGATGGGGTACAACTACCGGCTCAGCGATATCAATTGTGCGCTGGGGATTGTGCAGCTTTCCCGGATTGAGTCGTTTATTGAAAAACGGGCGGCGGTCGCTCAGATGTACGCGGCCCTGCTGGCCGACGAGAGGCGCATTGTCGTGCCGTGTGAGCCGGACGAGGCACGGATGAGCTGGTTTGTGTATGTGATTCGTCTGGCCGAGCAGTATTCGGCCCAGCAGCGCAACGCCCTGATCGGCAAGATGCTCGAGCGGGGGATCCAGGTGAGCAATTATTTCCCGCCGACTCATCTGCAGCCGTTTATGGTCGAGCGGTTCGGTTACAAACAAGGCGATTTTCCGATCACCGACGCGGTCTGTGAGCGGACCATGGCGCTGCCGTTCCATAACAACCTGACAATGGACGAAGCGCGGCTGGTGCGCGATGAATTGGCCGCCGCGCTGGATGAGATCGACCGAGGACGATAGAAAGGACAGCAACAATGAACGTTATTGCCGTCGTAGGCACATACCGCAAAGGCCGGATAATCGACACGGCCGTAGATGAAGCAATTTACTGAGCGGCTGATTTGCTATGCCCAATGGCCGTGGGGACAGCCGATTCCCAAAATGCGCAACAAGAAGAAACAGAAGAAAGCTCTGCTGATGACATCCAGCGCGTGTCCGGCGTTTATCGGACGCATCGCGTTTGGCGGCACGTTTCGGACGCTGAAAGCCTGTGCCGATTGCCTGGGGGCCGCCACAGCAGGAAAACTCTATTTCGGCAAGGTCGCGATTGAGGCCGACACGCCCCTTAGCGAACCCCACAAACAACGCGCCTTACGAGCCGGACGACACTTGGTCCAATAGCACCGCCTCGGCCAATGCCTGGATTTGGCGGGCGACTTACCCTCACACAACTGTTCCCTTTCATTCCAAATTTCGCCCTTCGCGATTTGCCTGAGGGGCGTTTATTTCTTACGTTTTAGGTGTAAGGAAATCTTAGGCAAGTGCCCACGGCAGCGGCGAGAAGAGAAGAATTCAGCGCAGGAGAGAGATTTATGGGTCGATGGCGAACCACGCTTATGTTCAGCCTGATTCTGTATTTTGCGGGATTTATAACGGCAGTGTATGTATTGGCCCCCCCGCCGGAAACCGCATACGACGATGAGGGCAATGACGAGTATTACGCACAGAGGCAAACACAAGTCGATGACACCGGCGCATGTTCGCAGCAGCGCATCGCGGCCATGCGTGCGGGAATGGATACAGTGATACACTTCGCCGAGGAACATGCAGTCAAAGCGATCCGCGCCCTCAAAACGCGGATTGCCCAGCAGCGACAGACCAGCGGGCAGTAGCTGCCTGCGACCGGGAACAGCGCTTAGGCCTGTTTTCGGTATCGAATGCGGCAGATGTGGTCCGGTTTGAGGGACACAACTTTCGCGCAAAAGCCGATCACAGCACTGGGGGCTGTGGCCGGCTTTTTTGTGCTGCCGTCATTTCCTGTATGCCTGTCGTTTGACCCTGAAGCGGCCGGCTATTGGAGTTTATCAGGCGTCTTCAACCAAAAAGGGATTGTGGCGTTTTTCGGAGCGAAGGGTCGTGGCCGGGCCGTGGCCGGGGTAGACACGGGTCTGTTCGGGAAGAATCAATAGCTTGTGCTTAATGCGGTCAATCAGCAGGTCGTGGTCGCCGCCGGGGAAATCCGACCGTCCCACCGAACCGGCAAACAGTGTGTCGCCGCTGAACAGAATCCCCTGCTCGGAGTTGTACAGGCAAATGCCGCCCGGTGAATGGCCGGGGGTATGAATGATCTCAAAACGCAAACCCGCCGCCTCAAAATAGCGATGGCCGTCAACCAGGCAGATATCCGCGGCCCTGGCCTGAACCATGACCTGGGCGAGGATAGAAAGGTTACTGGCCGGGTCGGTCAGCATCTCAGCGTCCCGCTCGGAAATCGCAACTTTGACGTCCGGCCAATGCTGGCGAACCGTCTCGACGCCGCCGATATGGTCGGCGTGGCCGTGCGTCAGGACAATCGCCTCCGGCGTCAGTTTATTTTTAGTCAGAAAGTGCACCAGCGGCTCAGGGTTGAGCCCCGGATCGATCAGCAGACACGTCGTGGCCGTCTGGTCGCTTCGCACGCTGTAACAATTTGCCTCAAAATCCCCTAATACGATGGTTTCAATCTTCATTGATACGATCCTGTGAAATTATCTCGAAAAGTGTTGCTACTGTAACAGAAAACAGCGCAACAGCAAGGGGATTTTGAAGGTGCACACATGCGCTTTAATCTCGCCTCATGGCGTATGGAATAGTCTGTATTATGGACCGTATTATCTAAGAAAAAAAACCGGCCGCTGACTATTTTCGCTTGAGGCGTTCGTGAATTTGGCCCTTACAGACTTCTATGCGGTGTTTCATTTCAGACAGATACTCCCGCAAAACAGGGTTCTGTGTATCATCATTTGAAACAACTTCTACCTTTTCCCGTACACGAGACAGCTCGGCCGCCTCAATCCGCATCTCCATCGGAGCCATCCGCCATTCGTCCAGCATGCGCTCGAGTTTTTTTAAATATATGTCAATTTCTTCAGCTTCAAACCACGTCATTGGCGTCTCCCAGCTATAACATACGCTCTGTACTATTTTTAGATACTGCGCAGTAGCGGGGAGGGTTCGGTAATTTTATAGGCCTTTTAAAGCTTTAACGGCCCATCACCGACCAGGGGGCGGGTGCGGTTTACCCGGAAAAAGACCAGGAATTTATCGGAATCATCCTCGGCCGGATAAATGCAGGGCTGTTTTTGACGCAGCACCTCGACAAGAGACTGGTTTTTCTCCTCCCGAATCATCGTCAAATACATCCGCAGCCCCTTGTAGCCTTTGCCCTCTTCGATGAACATATAGGCCGCCTGAAGATTGCTGCGCAGGTTCTGGTGGCTGAGGCGTTCTTTCATCACAAAGGCAACTGTTTCCGGATCGACCACATGGGGTTTGGCGTAAATCGCCAGATCGACATCATGGCCGGGATCGCAGGTCGCCAGGATGCCTGTCCCGCTTACATTTTCAAAATATCCAGCAAGATTCATATCGCAAACTCCTGTATTTTTAAAGTTTTCTTTTTATTATCGGTATTTTTAAGCCTTGTCAAGCTTTTTAAGAAACCTATAATATAATCAGGGTAGTCGAATTTGTGCGACTATCCTGAACTGCTGATAAACCCGTTGCCAACGAGACATGACGATGACAGATACTGATGCCACACACGCGGACACATCGATACTCCGCCCGGCGATGACCTATGACCAGATCGCGTTTCGCGGAGGCCGGCTTTCACCCCGTCAGCGCGGTCAGGTCAAAAAAGCCCTGCGAACCCTCCATTCACTGGAGATTATGGCTGTCAACACCTACCGATTTCAGATATCAAAGACTGATGACGCCCTGAACCGCGATTTGGTCGCTGCGATGTGCAATGAAAT
>SKKI01000107.1 GCA_007121565.1 Phycisphaerae bacterium | reverse complement strand
GACGTTTCTTTGAAAAAGCCTTTGAAACGGGTCGATATTTCTGGTAAAACTGCCTCTATGAAAACACTTACCAAAGAAATCTGGATGGATGTACCGCAGCGGCGGGCGATTATGTCGATTCACAGTGAAGTCGAGCGGCTGGTGGCCGAAAGCGGCGTCAAAGACGGCCTGGTGCTGATAAATGCGATGCACATTACCGCCTCGGTCTTCATCAACGACAACGAGTCCGGCCTGCACCACGACTACGAGGTCTGGCTGGAAAAGCTCGCCCCCGAAAAGCCCCACAGTCAGTACCGGCACAACGGCTACGAGGACAATGCCGACGGGCATCTTAAACGCCAGGTCATGGGACGTGAAGTGGTCGTGGCCATCACCGACGGGGCGATGCACCTGGGTCCGTGGGAGCACATCTTCTACTACGAGTTCGACGGCAAGCGCAAAAAACGCCTGCTGGTCAAAATTATTGGCCAGTAGCTCCCGATCCGCCGCAGAAAGCGATCTCCGATGGCCAGAAACGCAAGTACCGGAATTGATGGGCTGGATGCGGCGATCTGTCATCTGCATATGGGCGACAACGTCGTCTGGCAGACCGACAGCGTAGCCGATTACCGCACCTTTGTCCGGCCTTACGTCGCTCGGGCACTGCAGCAGGGGCGGCGGGTTATCTATATCCGCTTTGCGGCCCATCGGCCGGTTATCGAACCGGATCCGCGCATCTGTCAAACCACTCTGGATGCGACCGAGGGCTTTGAGAGCTTCTCGGCGCAGATTCACAACATCATCTCCGAAGAGGGTCTCGGAGCGTTCTATGTCTTTGACTGCCTGAGCGATTTGCTCTCGGCCTGGGCGACGGATCTGATGATCGGCAACTTCTTCAAGGTCACCTGCCCGTATCTCTACGAGCTGGATACGGTGGCGTATTTCGGCATTCTTCGTCATCATCACGATTTTCACACTATCGCCCGCATCCGTGAGACGACGCAGGTCCTGCTGGATGTCTATAACTTCGAGGGCCGGCTGTATGTCCATCCGCTGAAGGTCTGGAACCGCTACTCGCCGACGATGTTCCTGCCGCACTACCAGAAAGACGACGCCTATCTGCCCCTGACCAGCAGTATCGAGTCCAGCAAGCTGCTCTGGCACATCTCACAAAAAGGCAAACACGCCGCGGCGCGTCGGCTGGACTACTGGGATCGGCTGTTTCTGGAAGCCGAAGAGATGCTCGCACTACCGCCGGATGCCCAGCCGGTGCGACAGATGGTCCAGCGGCTGTGCCGGATCATGATCGCCCGCGAAAAACGCATCTGCGAACTGGCCGCCCGCACGCTGCGGCTGGAGGACTTGATCAATATCAAAAGCCGGCTGATCGGCAGCGGCTTTATCGGCGGCAAGGCGGCCGGGATGCTCGTGGCCCGGCGGATTTTGCTCAATGACACCGCCGGCCGCTGGCAGCAGTGGCTTGAGCCGCACGATTCGTTCTACATTGGTTCGGATGTCTTTTATACCTATATCGTCGAAAACGGCTGGTGGAAGCTGTTTATGCGGCAAAAGACCCGAGACGGCTATTTCCAGGCCGGCGCCGAACTGCGCGAACACATGCTCAAAGGCCGATTCGCCGAGCCGATTCGCCAGCGTTTTCAGGAAATCGTCGAGTACTTCGGCCAGTGGCCGATCATCGCCCGGTCCAGCAGTCTGCTCGAAGATTCGTACGGCAATGCCTTCGCAGGCAAATACGAGAGCCTGTTCCTGTTCAATCAGTGCGACCCGGACCAGCGTTACGTGCACTTTGAAGAGGCGGTGCGGCAGATTTTTGCCAGCACGATGAGCGCCGATGCACTGACCTATCGCCGGCAGCGCGGTCTCGATCAGATGGATGAGCAGATGGCGCTGCTGATTCAGCGGGTCTCCGGCTCGCACCAAAAGCAGTTTTTCTTCCCGACGCTGGCGGGGGTAGGCGTTTCGTACAATACCTTCGTCTGGCGGCCGCATATGGACCCCAGGGCGGGGATGATTCGCCTGGTCTTCGGCCTGGGCACGCGGGCGGTCGACCGCGTCGAGGACGACTATCCGCAGACTATTGCACTGGACGATCCGCTGATGCGCCCGCATTCAGGCCGCCGGGACGCCAAACGCTTTTCGCAGCACAAAGTCGATGTGCTGGACGGCGAGCAGAACGCCCAAACCGCCGTCGATGTGCACGATCTGCTGCGTGCTGCGCCCGAGGCGAAATCCGATCTGATCGTCTCGCGCGATTATGAGGCCGAGGAACAGATGCGCCAGATCGGGCGCGACGCCGGGCCGTACTGGCTGGTGGATTTTAAGAAACTGCTGTCCGAGACGCCGTTTGTCGAGTTGATGCGTGCGATGCTCAAGACGTTGGAAACGGCCTACGCCTATCCGGTGGATGTGGAGTTTACCGGCAATTACACGATGGACGGCCAGTTGAATATCAACCTCGTCCAGTGCCGTCCGCTGCAGACCAAGGGCCTGCGTGCCAATGTGCCGCCGCCGCAGGAGATCGCGCCGGATAAAACGCTGCTGTCGATGACCGGCGGCACGATGGGCGGCAATATCTCCCAGTCGCTGGGATGCCTGATTTATGTCGATCCGGCCGGGTATGTCGCGCTGCCCGAGCCGAAAAAGTATGAGTTGGCCCGTTGCATCGGCAAACTCAACCAGACTCTTGCCGACCGCCAGTCCTGCCCGACGCTGCTGGCCGGGCCGGGACGATGGGGCACCAGCACCCCCAGCCTCGGCGTGCCGGTGTCATTTTCCGAGATCAATCGCATGACGGTGCTGGCCGAGGTGGCCTATGAGAGCGACAATTTATCGCCGGATTTGTCGTTCGGGTCGCACTTCTTCCAAGACCTGGTCGAAAGCGACATCTTCTACCTGGCCGTCTTTCCGCAGGCCGAGGATACCGTGTTCAATGCCCGGTGGTTCTTTGATCACCCCAACCGCCTGACGGAGATCATCCCCGAGGCGGACGCCTTTGAATCGATTGTGCGGGTCTGGATCGCCGAGGACCGGCCGCTGCGCATTTACAGCGATCTGATGCAGCAAAAGACAATCGTCTTTTGGCAATAGCGCAGGACCCTTAAGGTTCCTGCCTGTCTGTCAGGTCGGCTTCAAGTTGCTGTTGCCGCCTCTGAAGATGTTCGATCTGGCGGGTCAGGGCTTGCAGTTGCCGCTCCAGACGCTGCTCGGTCGTCAGCGTTTCGTCCGAGTCGCTCGCGTCGCCTCGGCGCGACTCGGATCGGCGGCCCTCAGCCAGCCGCTGCTGCCATCGTGAAAAATCAATATGCGCAGGGATGCGGAGGTTGCGCCCCTGCTCGTAGGTCTCTTTGGCCTTTTTGATATCGCTGAGCACCGTCTGCCGGTAAGCCGACGGCAGCTTGTCAACCTGCCGGGCGGTAGCGAAATACTCCTTGTCCGGCGTTTTGATCGTGACCGAGGCGTCCGGTGCATGGGGATTGCCCTCGATAATGATCGTAAATTCCTCCTGTCCGTCGTCGTGGAGAAAATGGTACTGCACGTCCAGATCCGGAACACGCATATCCTCTTCCCGTTCGAGCTGATCCAGCGGTATCTCGATCCATTCCCGCTCGCCCGGCGGCATGCGAAACATCCGTCCCGGGCGAATGACCATACTTTCCTCGGGTTCAATCGGATATTTCCAGCCCGACCGGTCGCGCAGGTACGACCATTGCAATTGCTCAAGGGTCACGGTCGCTGTTGTGAGCTGTCCGCGATGGATGCGCTCGATGATAATCGACTCGTCGATGCCGACATCGTGGATGGTGCGATACAAATCGCGCACCGAGGTCAACGGCTTGTCGTTGACGCTGAGCAGAATATCGTCTTTTGCCAGGCCCGCCTTATCGGCCGGGCCGTCGCGGTAAATGTTTTGCACCAGCAGGCCCTGCTCGGGCCCGAGGTCCAGATGGGTCCGCAGCAGGTCGGGTACATCGCCGCTGAGCCGCGCGCCAAGATAGGGGCGAGGCTTGCGCGGCTGTCGCTGGTCGGCCTGGACAGGCCGCATAAACACAAGCGCCGCAGGCAGCAGCAAAACCATCCCGAGTTTTATCAGAAAACGTGTCATTGTTATCTGTCTTTCAATTTTAAAAAGGCGGTTTATAAATCCTGGTACCGGGCCAGTTGCGTGCCGGTATGTTCACGATAGCCCTCAATCAGCCAATGCTGGCCGGCTTCATCAACATAGTAATAATAATCCACATCCTGAATAACCTGCAAAACGGTGCGATCGACGGCCCTGTTCAGGATGTTCTCAATATCTGTCTCGGCGAGCTGGCCGGCCGCAGGCCCGACCGAGACAACACCCGATTCGGCCGGCGCATCACCGGAACGCATCCCAATCTGAACCAGCACGGCCAGCAGCAGCCCGGCGGCCATCCCCGAGACAAAACGCAGCGTCCCGGCCGGCAGACGCAAAGGCCGGCGGCCTTTACGCGGACTTTTTTGCAAGGCGGATGAAAATATCGATTCAAACGAACGTCCCTTTTCGGCCAGCGGGGCAATCTCGGCCTGGGCCAGTTTGTGCAGGGACTGATACTGGTCGAAAAGACGTCGGCCTTGCGGATCGTTGGCCAGTTGAGCGTTGAGCAGGCGCAGTTCGCCTGGCTCAATCTCACCATCCAAAAACCGGCCCATCAAAATGTCAAGTCTGTCGTTATCCATAGTCACCCCGTTTATCTGGGATCGTTTCGGTGCCGCATACGCTCCTGGACCATGTCGTATATCATCCGCCGGCTTCGCGTCAGGCGAATCTGGACGGTCGTAAACGGAATGTCCAGGGCCTCGGCGATTTGTACATACGAATAGTCCTTGATATATTTGAGAATAAACACTTCGCGATACTTTTCCGGAATCCGTTTTAACGCTTCGACGATCGAGTCACAGGCCTGCTGTGACCAATGCGCCTGGTGGAGGCCGACGGACTCGGGCACCTCGGCGCGTTGCTGCAACTGCTGCAGCAATGCGCTTTTCCGGGCCTGCTGGCGGCGAAAATTGACAATTTCCCGCCGGGCAATGGTTGCCAGCCACGGCCGGAAGCGCTCCGGCTCCTTGAGGGTGTCAATTTTGTCGATGACTTTTATGCAGATGTCCTGCAGGATGTCGTCGATCAGATCGAGACGGTACACCCGCGCGATGACCATGCCCTTGAGCCACAGCCAGTTTCGCTCGAGCAGTGTTTGCAGGGCATCCCGGTCGCCGCCACTGGCCGCCAGCGCCAGCATCGACTCATTTTCAGTTGTCTGCGATCGCTTTGCCATTGGACTATGAGTATAGACAAATCTGCCGCGGCGGTCATACATCATTTTTTATTTTGCCGTGACAGCGGCACCGGTGCCGGCCAAAGAAGCACTATCAACAGCGGTCTTGTCCGCCTCACAGGTTTAGATATAAGTCTATTTCATGTAATGATTTGCGGAGTTTTTGCAGCCGCGCCGGCCGGCTCTGTCACGCCCGGGCGGCCCGCGGCGGCGGCTGCGCGGCGAAAAATTTCAAAATTTTTTTAAAAAAGACTTGTCTCTACTGCCGGTTTGCCGTATATATCCTCGTCCGCAATCGAACGGGCCGCCCATTAAGGGGCGAGGCAAAATTTTTTAAAATTTTTAAAAATTGTTGTTGACGGCTTTTCGATTGTCGTATATAGTAATTTTTTCGGGACGCCAAAGCGGGCAAGTGACGACGCAACACCGGGTGCTTGGCCGCTTATTGTTTCCGGAATGAGGTTAGCGATCATTTATGGTCTGCGACCTCGAAAATTAGCTCTTTGACAAGTTCATAAATGGTGCCGCATTGCAACGAGAGCACAGGGCCTCGAGCCTTCACGACTATGGGTTCGATGTCCTTTAAACCATAATGGTGTGAAAAAACGTCCGGTTTTCCGGACACATCAGCTTGGTTACTCGTTGCGTGAGCGAGTTTTTTTAAGTTGATTCCTAAATTGATGAATTCCGTTGAACAACGGAGTCAGCGATACAAATTGAAGAGTTTGATCCTGGCTCAGAACGAACGCTGGCGGCGTGGCTAAGACATGCAAGTCGAACGGACTATTAAATTGGGTAACCGAGATAATAGTTAGTGGCGAAAGGGTGAGTAATGGATAGGTAACGTACCTTTGGCTTCGGAATAGCGTCCCGAAAGGGGCGGTAATACCGGATAACATCACGAACTTTAAGGTTTGTGATCAAAGATTTATCGGCCAGAGAGCGGCCTATTCCCTATCAGCTTGTTGGTGAGGTAACGGCTCACCAAGGCGACGACGGGTAGCGGGACTGAGAGGTTGGCCCGCCACATCGGGACTGAGACACTGCCCGGACCTCCACGGAGGGCTGCAGTAACGAATATTGGGCAATGGGCGAAAGCCTGACCCAGCGACGCCGCGTGTAGGATGAAGTCCTTCGGGATGTAAACTACTGTCAGGGACTAGAAAGCTTCGGTTGATCAGTCCCAGAGGAAGTCACGGCTAACTTCGTGCCAGCAGCCGCGGTAATACGAAGGTGGCAAGCGTTGTTCGGAATCACTGGGCTTAAAGGGCGCGTAGGCGGACCAGAAAGTGTCTTGTGAAATCCCCCGGCTTAACCGGGGAACTGCAGGGCAAACTACTGGTCTTGAGGCAAGTAGGGGTGTGTGGAACTCTTGGTGGAGCGGTGGAATGCGTAGATATCAAGAGGAACGCCGAAGGTGAAGACAGCACACTGGACTTGTACTGACGCTGAGGCGCGAAAGCGTGGGGAGCAAACAGGATTAGATACCCTGGTAGTCCACGCTGTAAACGATGCCTACTAGGTTGTGGGGGTTCTGACACTCTCACAGTCGTAGCAAAAGTGTTAAGTAGGCCGCCTGGGGAGTACGGTCGCAAGGCTAAAACTCAAAGGAATTGACGGGGGCTCACACAAGCGGTGGAGCATGTGGATTAATTCGAAGCAACGCGCAGAACCTTACCTGGGTTTGACATGCTTGGATGCCGCCCTGGAAACAGGGTTTGGCTGCCCTTCGGGGTGAAACTTGCACAGGTGCTGCATGGCTGTCGTCAGCTCGTGTCGTGAGATGTCGGGTTAAGTCCTTTAACGAGCGAAACCCCTGCCGTTAGTTGCCATCAGGTTATGCTGGGAACTCTAACGGGACTGCCGGTGTTAAACCGGAGGAAGGTGGGGATGACGTCAAGTCCTCATGGCCTTTATGCCCAGGGCCTCACACGTGCTACAATGGCAACTACAGAGCGACGCGAGACCGCGAGGTGGAGCAAATCGCAAAAAAGTTGCCCCAGTTCAGATTGCAGGCTGGAAACTCGCCTGCATGAAGGTGGAATCGCTAGTAATCGCGTATCAGCTATGACGCGGTGAATGTGTTCCTGAGCCTTGTACACACCGCCCGTCAAGTGATGGGAGCCGGGAGTACCCGAAGTCGGATTGCTAACCCGCAAGGGGGGCGTCTGCCGACGGTAAGTTCGGTGACTGGCACTAAGTCGTAACAAGGTAGCCGTAGGGGAACCTGCGGCTGGATCACCTCCTTTCTAAAGGATATCTTTAGACACGGTTGGAGCAGTCCTGCTCTTAACAATCGTGTACTGTCAGGTGCTTTCGTTACGCGGACACCATTTATGATGCTTATAAAAGACCCGGTTCTTCGGAGCCGGGTCTTTTTGCGCGCGCACGAGGCGGCGGTTATGGCCTCGCCGGCGAGGCCAGACGTTTCTGATAGCTCAGGGGGACAATCAGAACGGCACAGTCGGCTTTGCGGGCGACCTTTTCGGTGACATTGCCGAACAGGGCTTTTTGTAGGGCGGTGCGGCCATGGCGGCCCATCACGACCAGGTCAATCTGTTTATGATGAGCAAAGTCCAGGATTTCCTGCCAGTCTTTGCCGATGCGGTACTCGATGGCGGCGTTGACATCGCCCGGGATGCGGGCCAGGTAGGTCTGCTTCATCCGGTCGTCCAGATCGCGTTTGGCCTTGTTGTCCACGTCTTCGACTTCATACACATACGTCTTCCAGAACTGGGCCTCGGATTCCGGGATCACATGCAGGATATACAATTCACTGCCGGGACGGCCCCGCGCCG
>SKKI01000321.1 GCA_007121565.1 Phycisphaerae bacterium | reverse complement strand
CGGAATTGGAGGAGATCCTGACCCACCCGAATCGCTGTCGCGGCGTGGAATTGCTGAGGGCCTGCGGATTGGCCGAGGCCCTGTTTGGCGATGTCGCAGCACAGGCCTTTGGGCAGGCGCATGGGGTGATGGCGCATCTGACGAGTGTGGTGGATTTTGGATTGGCGATGGCGGCTTTCTGTGTGGGGCTGCCGGCAGACGCTGCGCTGCGGCTGTGCGGCGGGCTCAAACTCAGCAATGCGCTTATCCGGCACATTGGCTTTCTGCTGGCCCATCGCGGCCGTCTGTGCCGTGCCGATATGGCGCTTAGCGAGCTGAAACTGCTGATGCAGTCGCCCTATTTTGAGGATTTGATCATTCTCCAGCGGGCGCTGCTCAAGGCCGAGGGAGAGTCGTTGCGCCCCCTGAACGACATCAAAAAAAGGGCCGAGGCACTCGATCCGGCCGCGGTCCATCCCAAGCCGCTGCTGAACGGCCATGAGCTGATCGCCCTGGGGGCTGAGCCCGGTCCGATGGTCGGCAGGCTGGCTCGGGAACTGTATATTGCCCAGCTCGAAGAGCACCTGAAAACTCCCGATCAAGCTAAAAAGTGGGCCGCCGAATGGCTCCAAAAACATAAATCACTCTGAAATCGCCCCGAACACGACGCATTTTTGTCAAAATGGTTGACTTTTGTGGCCAAGGTCGATAGATATGACCGACACTTTTGATTTAATGAAAGGGATCTTAATGCCAAATGCTTTTGTGGTTGAACTGAACAGAGAACAGGATTATCAGCGTTTAATTGCCGGCAATCCGGATAGTCATGGGATGAAATCCGGTCGCGTCTGGCTGGGACCGGGCGATGACTGCGGTCTGCACAGCACCGAAGACCATGAAGAGCAACTTGTCTTTCTGGCCGGCGAGGGGACTGCTCATGTTGGAGAACAAAAATTACCGGTTGGCGTCGGGAAAATCTGCTATATCCCGCCCCACACGTCGCACAATATATACAATACAGGCAAAGAACCGCTTGTTTATATCTTCTGCGTTGCGCCGGCGTCAAACGGAAATTGAGTCAATTAATCAGGGAGTTTTTTATGCGTAAAAATCTTGCGATTGCCGGTGTTACCGGCGCGGTCGGACAGGAATTTTTGAATCTTCTGGCCGAGCGGCAGTTTCCGTTCGCCTCGCTCAAGATGCTGGCCAGCTCGCGTTCGGCGGGCAAAAAAATCTCTTTTATGGGTACCGAATATACGGTTGAGGAACTAACCGCCGACAGCTTTGACGGCGTCGATATTGTCCTGTTCTCGGCCGGCGGCGGGCGCAGCAAAGAGTTTGCCCCGGCCGCGGTCAAGGCCGGCGCGGTGGTGGTCGATAATTCCTCGGCGTTTCGAATGGATCCGGACGTGCCGCTGGTCGTGCCGGAGGTCAACGCCGAGGCGATCAAGCAGCACAAGGGCATCATCGCCAACCCGAACTGCTCGACGATTATCGCCAATGTGCCGACCTGGCCGCTGCACAAGGCCAACCCCATCAAGCGGATGGTCATCAGTACGTATCAGGCCGCCAGCGGGGCCGGGCAATCGGCCATGCTGGAGATGATGCAGCAGGCCCGCGAGGTGCTGGACGGCAAGCCGGTTACCTGCAAGACGCTGAAGTATCAGCTTGCGTTTAATGCCTATTGCCACGACTCCAAGATCGGCCCCAACGGGTACAACGAAGAAGAGATGAAGATGGTCAACGAGACGCATAAGATTTTCAGTTGTCCGGAGATGGCGATCACCTGTACTTGTGTGCGGATTCCGGTGATGCGGACACACTGCGAAAGTCTGAACCTGGAATTCAAAAGTCCCATTACGCCCGATCAGGTGCGTGAGCTGCTTGATGCCGCGCCGGGTGTGTCGATTATCGACGACCGCGAGAACAACTACTTCCCGATGCCGGTGGATGCAACCGGCAAGGACGACGTGTTTGTCGGGCGCATTCGACAGGACGAATCGATTCCGGGCAATCGCGGTATTAACCTGTGGATTGCCGGCGACCAGATTCGAAAAGGCGCTGCGCTGAACACGATTCAGATCGCGGAGCTTTTGTAAGGTGACAGAGGTTAGAGGATAGAAGATAGAAGGTAGATCCCCGCCTGCGCGGGGATGACAATTTGGTGTACCCGCTTGCGCGGGGATGACGGTTAAGGTAGAGGGCAGAGGTCGAATGAAGGCTTCTGCCCTTTTTCGTTTATGAGCAGTCGCAGAATCAAACTTGTTTTGCACTATGACGGCACGGCCTATCACGGGTGGCAAAAACAGCCCCGTACGCCGACGATCCAGGGGACGCTTGAGGCGGCGATTGAAAAGCTGTGCGGCTCGGCGGTTGGCGTGGTTGGCTCGTCGCGTACCGATGCGGGCGTCCATGCGCTGGGGCAGGCGGCGCATTTTGATGTGGATACGCCCGTACCGACAGAGAACATCGCCTGCGCGCTGAACAATCTGCTGCCGGAGGATATCGTCGTTGCCGAGGCGGTTGAGGCGCCCGGCGATTTTGACGCGATCAGCAGCACCCTGAATAAGTGGTATCGCTACACGATTTGCACAGCTCCGATTCGCCCGGTGATGCAGATACGCTATTGCTGGCATCGTCCCGCGCCGCTGGACAGCGAGGCAATGGGTCAGGCCGCGGCGCGACTGGTCGGCACGCACGATTTCAAATCGTTCGCCTCGGCTGCCGATAGCCGGCAAAGTTCGGTGCGGACGGTTTTGCGGTGCTGCGTCTGCCACAATACCGACGAAATATTTGTCGATGTATCCGCGACGGGTTTCCTGTATAATATGGTCAGAAATATCGTCGGAACGCTCGTCGAGGTCGGACGCGGCCGGTGGGAGCCGGAACAGATTGACAGTATTCTGGCGGCCAAAGACCGTGCCGCCGCCGGGCCAATCGCACCGGCAGCCGGGTTGTGTTTGATGGAAATCCAGTATTGACTCAACCTGACCGATGGTCAGCTTGGGAAGTCAAAAATTAAAGTGCAAAAGTCAAAAATTACGAATGCATATTGTTCATGTTATAACACGGTTGATCCTTGGCGGGGCGCAGGAAAATACGCTGATTACCTGCAAACTGCTGGCGCAGCGCGGCCATAAGGTTACGCTGATTACCGGCCCGGCGTTTGGGCCGGAAGGGGCGCTGTTTGAACAAACCCGCAACGCCGGTTATGAGGTTGTCGTGCTGAAAAAAATGGTTCGGGAGATCAGCTTCTGGAAGGACAGGGCGAGTTATTATGAGTTGAAGAAACTGCTTAGCCGGCTCAAGCCCGATGTTATCCATACCCATTCGGCCAAAGCGGGCATCCTCGGGCGCTTTGCGGGGTGGTCGCTGAAGGGCAAGCTGTCCGGCAAGCCCCGTCCGCTGCCGCTGGTGGTGCACACCGTTCACGGGCTGGCGTTTCATCCCTATCAGAGCCGCTTGCTCAACGCGCTGTACATCGCCATCGAACGGGCCGCGGGCAAGCGCACCGATGCGTTTATTACCGTCGCCGAGGCGATGACCGACAAGGCCAAAGCCGCCGGTATCGGTCGCAGCAAGCCCTGGACGACCGCGTATTCGGCGATTGAAGAGGATGCGTTTTTGAGCCCGCCGTCCAATACACGGATCGGGATGTTTCGCGATCAGAATAAAATCCCGCGCAACGCGATTGTGTTTACCTGTATCGCGCGGCTGGCCGAACTGAAAGGGCATGAGTATATCATTGAAACGGCCAAGACGCTGCGCCGGTCGTATGAGAACTGTTATTGGCTGCTGGTCGGCGACGGGGACCTGGCCGATGCGATCAAAGCAAGCATTCACAATGAAGGGCTGAATGACTGTTTTCGGTTTACCGGCCTGGTGCCGCCGGAGCAGATTCCCCTGATCCTGCACGCTTCGGATATACTGGTGCATTGTTCGCTGCGCGAGGGGCTGGCGCGGGTGCTGCCTCAGGCGATGCTGTGCGGCAAACCGGTGATCAGCTTTGATATTGACGGGGCCAAAGAGGTGGTCACTTCCAAGACCGGCTTTTTGACCGAGCCGGACAATGTCGGCCAGTTGATCGCGGCCTGCGAAAAATTGCTGAACAACCCGCCGCTGCGGCGTCATCTGGGCAAAAATGCACGGGAATCGGTCAAAGAAAAGTTTGCACCAGAGACTATGGTTGATACGATCGAAGAGGTGTATCGTAATGTCGTGAAATGTCCATACTAATGGTATTTGAATTTGTTTCGAATTTAGTACTTCAATTTGACACTGGTGAGCTATCGTTTAATTGTTCGATAATCATTTTCAGGAGGGCGCAAAAATGGACCGAAAACAGCTCAAACAGCGGGATCAGAACCGTTGGGAGATCGAACGGACCGGCACGATGCGGGTGCCGGGCACAATCTTCGCCTCCGAGGCGCTGATCGAGGCGATGGATGAGATGGTCATCCGGCAGGTCCGCAATGTGGCATCCCTGCCGGGGATTGTAAGTGGGTCATTTGCCATGCCCGATGCGCATTGGGGGTACGGCTTTTGCATCGGCGGGGTGGCGGCCTTTGACCCGAACCAGGGCGGCGTTGTCAGTGCCGGGGGTGTGGGTTTTGACATTGCTTGCGGGGTTCGGACGCTGCATACAGGGCTCAAGGCCGACCAGATGCCGGCGCTGCGCGAAAGGCTGGCCGAGGCGCTGTTTCGCACGATACCCGCCGGCGTCGGCAGCACCGGCAAGATTAAGCTGTCGGTCGATCGGCTGGAGGACGTGCTGACAGGCGGCGCCCGCTGGGCGGTGCAAAACGGCTACGGGCAGCCCGACGATCTGCGTTTTATCGAATCGAACGGCTGTGTGCTTGGCGCCGACCCTGCGGAGGTTTCCGACCAGGCCAAACGCCGTCAGCTTGACCAGATGGGCACGCTCGGGTCGGGCAATCACTACCTGGAAATTCAGCAGGTGGCCGAGATTTTCGATGCCGAAACCGCCGCGGCCTTCGGACTGGACATCGGCGATGTTCTGGTCAGCATTCATTGCGGCTCGCGCGGGCTGGGACACCAGATCGGAACGGATTTTCTCAAACGCATGACCGCTTCAGCCAAACAATACGGGCTGGACTTGCGCGAACGGGAATTGGCGTGCGCGCCGCTGGATTCGTCGGTCGGCAAAAGCTATCTGGCCGCGATGCGGGCGGGGATTAACTGTGCCCTGGCTAATCGCCAGATTCTGACGCACCTGGTACGTGAAACGTTTGCCGATATTGCCCCGCGCGCGACGATTCGATTGCTGTATGACCTGTCGCATAACACCTGCCACGAAGAGGAGCATGTGATCGCTGGCACGCGCCGGCGGCTGTTTGTGCATCGCAAGGGCGCTACGCGGGCCTGGGGGCCGGGACGCGCGGAGCTGCCGAGCGAATACCGCAACGTCGGCCAGCCGGTTCTGATCGGCGGGACCATGGGCACCGCATCGTATATTATGGCCGGCACTGAGCGGAGCGAACGTCTGGCATTCGGTTCGGCCTGTCACGGGGCCGGGCGGGCGATGGGACGCAGGGCCTCCACACGACAGCACCGCGGCAAAGACATTCTCGGCCGTCTGGCCTCGCAGGGCATCCTGATCCGCAGCCGCTCGATGCGCGGCATCGCTGAAGAGGCGCCCCAGGCGTACAAGGACGTCGGCGAGGTCATCGAGGCGACCGACCACGCCGGACTGGCACGCAAAACGGCCAAACTCCTGCCACTGGTCTGTGTTAAGGGCTAAGCGATTAATTCAGATTGGCTTTGGCGGAATATGTTTATGCTCCGTTCCATTTTTCTCGGATTTGCCGGCTGATTAGTGCTTGACTTATGCCGGGTGCGCCGGTATAAAAAGGCCGCCATAATCGTCAAGTTAAGTCTTGTTTTAATCAGAACCTAATCCTTCGCTCATAAAAACAGGTGGCAATGAATTTTCAGATGGCTTTTGAAATCCTCGGCGGATTTGGGCTGTTTCTGCTGGGGATGAAAAATATGTCCGAGGGGATGCAGGCCGTCGCCGGTCAGCGGCTGCGGCGGATGATCGGCGCGGTGACCAATAACCGCCTGATGGCCTGCGGGGTGGGCACGGCGGTGACCACACTGATTCAGTCCAGCACGATTACCACGGTGATGGTCGTTGGGATGGTTAATGCCGGCATTATGACGCTGCTGCAGGCGATCGGGGTGATCGCCGGGGCCAATATCGGCACGACGATCACCGGCTGGGTCGTTGCGCTGAGCGTGGACCAGTTCGGTCTGCCGATCATGGGGGCTTCGGCGCTGGTGTATCTGTTTATCAAACGCGACCGCGTCCGGTATACGGCGATGTTTTTCCTGGGGTTGGGGATGGTGTTTTTCGGCCTGCTGCTGATGAAGACAGGATTTGCCCCGTTTAAGGACATGCCGGGCTTTGTCGAGTTGTTTCAGCGGTTTGAGCCAACGACGTATCTCGGCGTTTTGAGGGTCTGTCTGATCGGGGCACTGCTGACCGCCCTGGTTCAATCCTCCTCGGCGACACTGGCGATCACGATGACGCTGGCCTTTAGCGGGGCGATCAGCTTTCCGACCGCTGCGGCGCTGGTGCTGGGCGAAAACATCGGCACCACCATCACGGCCTTTCTGGCATCCCTGGGAACCTCGACAAATGCCCGTCGCGCCGCCTATGCGCATACCTTGTTTAATGTCTTCGGTGTTCTGTGGATTACCGCTATTTTCCCTCATTATTTACGTTTCATAGTCTGGATTATCGGGATATTTCACGACGGCAATGCACCGGATGCCGTTCTTGTCTCGGAGACGGGGGTCACCACCTTTCCTTATGTCATGGCGGCCATAGCGATCACCCATACCATCTTTAATGTAACTAATACTCTGATGTTTCTGCCCTTGATCGGGCATGTCGCCCGCTTTTTGAACTGGGCGGTGCGGGAGCGCAAGGAACCGGCGGCCCCGCGGCTGACCTATCTGGATGTGCGGTTGTTTGATACGCCGAACATCGCGCTGGAACAATCCGGTAAAGAAGTCATTAATATGGGTCACCGGATCTTGCCGATGCTTAAAGACCTGCGTGAGGTTTTTGCGGATGCCAATCTCGAATCAAACAAGGTCGATCCGATTTTCCGGGCGGAAAACGAGCTGGATATTGTCCAAAAAGAGATCGTGGAGTTCATTGGACATATTATGGCCGGGAATATCCCCCATGATACAAACAGAACGGCGCGCGACCAGCTTCGTATCGCCGATGAATTCGAATCCATCAGCGATTATATCATCACGATCCTTAAGCTGCGCCTGAAGATGCGCGACACCGAAC
Source organism: Phycisphaerae bacterium (assembly GCA_007121565.1). GTDB lineage: Bacteria > Planctomycetota > Phycisphaerae > Sedimentisphaerales > Anaerohalosphaeraceae > T3Sed10-213. Next base: position 807 of record SKKI01000321.1, on the reverse strand, counting down.
AGGTCCTCAGCCCGGAGGCGCTTGAAGAGATTCTGGGGCTGCATGACAGGGTCGATCGCTATGTGAGAACTATCACCAAAGCCGTCGAAACCGAGGAAAACGGGTTGTTTTTTCGCGAGGCGATGTCCAGCGGCAACGAGATTACCGCATTTATGAAGGACTGCCGCAGCAAACACCTGCTGCGCGTCAGTGATGGAAAGGCCACGCCGCTTAAGAGCCTGATTTATACCGATATGCTCAACAGCTATCGGCGCATCAAAGACCACGCCTTCAACATCGCCGAAGTGCTAGCCGGAGAGAAGTAGGGGGGCGGTTAAAGAACCAGCGCCAGGAACATCAGCAGCATCGCGGTGATGATGCCCGTCCAGGCGGCGCGGCACCAGGCATTATAGCGGGCCAGGCCGGGATGATGATCCTCAAATTCATAATAATACTCATCCAGATCAGACCCCTGGCCAGGCCGCAGCCGCAGCTTGGCATACATAAACGCCGCGGCGGATGCAACAAACAATACGCCTGCCATAATGATCATCAAACCTTGAATCGGCATGAATGCGACTATACCACAAAAAATATCCGTTAAACAGAAAAATCAGCCAGCCGGCAGCGGCTTTCGATGAACCTCAATCATTGAAAAGCTCTCATGGCAATTAATGAACGTGAAATTTTATATTTTTTTGAATATGTCGCGTAATTCGTCGTATGCTTTTTTGTTCGCGGCCAGGAAGGGGTATGTTTGGCCGTCGTAGTCGGCCAGGTTGATCGGCGGCAGGGGGCTGCCGTCCAGATCGGTGATGGTTCCTCCGG
>SKKI01000304.1 GCA_007121565.1 Phycisphaerae bacterium | reverse complement strand
TATTCGGCAATCAACTGGGCCTGCATCTGGCGGCTGGACTGAATCTCGGCCTGCCGATACCACACCAGGCGATCGCGCGCAAAGTCCTGCCATACGCCCCGCACCACGGCCAGCGCGGTCTCTTCGTCCGCACCGTCGGCCAGGCGAATCTGGATGATATCGGCATTGACAGCCGTGCCGGGGTACAACTGCTGCGACATCTGCTCGATGGGCAGATAGACAAACGCCTGGTCAAATTCGCTGACGCCGGTGGTCACGACATCGGCGATCTGAAAACGGATGACCTGGCGTCGAAATTGCAGCCGTTCGCTGCCGGTCGGCTCATCATCGCGCTGCGGGCGAGCCATGCCGGTGGTCAACTGCACCGTCCTGCCCAAAAAGCTGTGCACCGCGTCCATATCGTATTGGTCGGTGCGTTCGTCGGGACGCGCCAGCACCCCGATGCCGACCAGCCCGCCGATCTGACCGTCGGGCCATTGTCCAAAACCGATCTCCTCGTGCGGCAGGTGGTCCTGGACCAGCAGCGCCTCGGCCAGCGGGCTGACCGCCAGCCGCTGCGGCAGTTCGATGCCCCAGACCTTGACCGGACGCACGCGACCGGGCCCGCTGAGCAGCAGCCCCTCGCCGCTGAGCACCGCGGTGGCGGCCTGAACCGAAGACCTGGCCTCAAGCTGCTCGATCAGCCTGTCGTAATCGGAAATCAGCCCGCCGGGCGGCGTGTGGATGACAATGTCGCCGAGGTGCCGGCCGACACTGGTTTCCACGGCGTCGATAAACCCGGTAAACAGGCTGTCGGTCACGATCAGCAGCGCGCAGCTCAGCGCCACCGCGACAACGCTGAGCAGAATCATCAGCCGTCGCCGCAGGTACTTCAGACATAAAATCCATCCGATATGCTTCACAAAAATGGTCCGGTTCCGCGTAAAAAAATAGTGCGCCAAATGCGTTTATGGATCCGTAACATCCGCGCAATCTGTGGTTTCTTTTTCAGGTTTGGCCGCCAGCGGTTTGAGCAGCGGAAACAGGATGACATCCCGAATACTCGTCGCCCCGGTCAGCAGCATCACCAGCCGGTCGATGCCGATACCCAGCCCGCCGGCCGGCGGCATCCCGAACTTCAGGGCCGTAATGAAATCCTCGTCCATCTTGGCCATTGATTCATCCTCGGGCAGGCCGCGAAGCTGACGGCGGAAGTTGGCCACCTGCGCATCGGGATCGTTCAGTTCCGAATAGGCGTTGGCCAGTTCCATCGCCCCGATAAACAGCTCAAACCGCTCGGCAAACCGGGGGTCGGCCTTGCTCGGGCGGGTCAGCGGGCAGATCGCCGCCGGGTAATCCATCACAAATGTCGGGTTGACCAGGTGCTGCTCAACGGTCGCCTCAAATACGTCATTAACGACAACCGCGTCGTCTTTGTTCGATGCGTCGATGTCCAGTGCCCGGGCACGCTGACGCACCGAGGCCATATCGTCCATATCGCAATCGCCGTACTGGCGCAGCAGATCGGCAAATCGGGCCCGCCGCCACGGTCGAGCGAAGTCAATCGACGATGTCCCGAAAGTCAGCACCTCAGAATCACAGTGCCGCCGAATCAGATCGCCGATCAGCTCCTCGGTCAAATCCATCATCACGGTATAATCGGCATACGCCTGATAGAGCTCGATCATCGTAAACTCCGGATTATGCCGTGTACTGAGGCCCTCGTTGCGGAAATTTCGGTTGATCTCAAAGACCTTCTCCATCCCGCCGACCAGCAGACGCTTGAGAAACAGCTCGGGGGCAATCCGCAAAAACAAATCCAGATCCAGCGTGTTGTGATGCGTGACAAACGGCCTGGCCGCGGCTCCGCCGGCAAGCGTCTGCATCATTGGCGTCTCGACCTCCAAAAAGCCCCTGTCGGTCAGCCAGTGACGCATCGAGGCGATGATGGCGCTGCGCTGTTTGAACCGCTGCATCACCTCGGGATTGGCCCACAAATCCACATACCGCATCCGATACCGCATATCCACATCCGCCAGTCCGTGAAACTTCTCCGGCGGCGGCAGCAGTGCCTTGCTCAGCAGCGTCACCGATTCGGTCCAGATGGTAATCTCGCCGGTGCGCGTACGCCCTACCTGTCCTTCGGCGGCGACCACATCGCCCAGGTCAAGCAGCTTCATCGACTCCCACGCATCGCCAAGCAGCTTTTTGCTCAACCCCAGTTGAATCGTCCCGCTCGAATCGCGAAGCGTAATGAAGATCAGTTTTCCGATGTCGCGCAGCAGGACGATGCGCCCCGCACAACGGGCCGATTGAGACGGCGCGTCGTCGACGAAGGCGTCCTTGACCGCCTGAGCCGATTGAATCTCCGTTATGCTCTGGCCGTAGGGGTCGATCCCAAGGGCCTGAAGTTTGTCTCGTTTATCTCGTCGCTGCTGTTCAAATTTGCTTGGCGATGTGTGTTCGGTCAATCCGGTCAATCCTTTCTACGAAAAATATCTCACAGCAAACCGGTCTGTCATGTTGGCAACAAAATACATTAAAAGTCCTCATCGGTTGCGACAATCGGCTCGCCGGCCTTATCCTCAAACAAATCGAGGTTCACCTCGTGCCCGCGCGCGATCAGCTTGGCTTGTGCAACCATCAGGGCTGTAGCCAGTTGCGGATCGGCCCGCAGCGTATCCTCAAGCGAATGCCGCATCGGCTCCTCACCGTCTTCGCTGTGATCGGCGCGGAACAGCACATCGTTCTGACGCTGCATGTCCAGCATCTTGCGTACTTCGTTGCCGCTCATCTCGATTTCGACATCCGGCGCGATCCCCCAATCGGTGCGTCCGGCACGTTTCATCAGGTAGCGGCTCTTGACCTGCTGATCGCTGGGCAAATGATAATACGCAACGGTATATTTTAGCTGAGAGCCGCCGCCGGTAACCGGCGTAACAACCTGCACACTGCCCTTGCCGAACGTCCGCTCACCCACCAGAACGGCCCGACGATGCAGCGGGTCCTGCAGGGCGCCGGCAACAATTTCCGATGCGCTGGCGCTGCCGCCGTTAATGAGGATAACCAGCGGATAATCCGGGTGGGTTCCGCTGCGCCGAGCGATTTCATAGGTCGCCAGCCCGTGTCGGGGATTGCTTTTGACGATCACCCCTTCGCGAATAAACAGATTCACCACATCCGAAGCGCTGGACAGATAGCCGCCGCTGTTGAACCGAAGATCCAGAATCAGACCGTTGAGGCCGTCCCTTTCCAGGTCGCGTAAAATCTTGCGCAGATCCGGCTCGCTGCTTTCGGTAAAGGAGGTCATCCGCACATACCCGATACGATTGACCGGATCGACAATATGCTCCCACTGCCCGTCTCGGGTGCGCCGCCAGCCGCGCAGCGGCTGAACCACAATCCGGTCGCGCTTAATCGTCACATCCCATGTTTCATTGTTCACCGGCCGGCGCATCGTCAGCGTCACCTCGGTGCCCCGCGGGCCGGTGATCTTGCTGACAGCGCAGGTGATGGTCATCTCGGCGGTCGATTCCCCGTTGACCGCCAGAATCTCGTCCTCGGCGTCCAGCCCCGACCGGTACGCCGGGGTATCGGGCAAGAGGCTGGTAATCTTCAGCACGCCGCCGCGGTTGGTGATTTCCACGCCGATACCCGTAAACTGCTGGGTCATACTTTTTTCAAAATCCTGAACCTGCCAGGGCCAGACCAAGGACGTATACGGATCCAGCGCCGCCAGGGCCGCCTCGGAAAAATGCGCCACAATCACTTCCTGGGGAAGCTTGACGCTCACTGCGTTCAGGGCGAGAATCTCATCGAAAATCCGTACAAAATGATCGCCGCGCATCTGCTTATCGGCGTCGTCGTCAGCGGAGGCGATTTCTGTCTGGATAGCCGCAATACCCGCCTGCCAGCTTTCGGCTGCCTCCGGGTCGGCGTGCCAGGCCAGCTCTTCGGGACTGCGCAGCAACACCTCACCGAGCAGTTCACAGCGCAACAGTGCCTTTTCGGCCATAAACGGATAGTCCAAGCTGTTGACATAATTGACCTCGAGGGCGCTCAATGCCCGCAGCAGCATTTCCGGTTGAATCCCTTCATGCCGCTCTTGGGCGCTTTCGCCGCAGCCGCTTTCCCGCAGGGCCAGCTCAATCGTCGCCAGCTCCGTCAGCCGCTCGGCAATCTCCTCGTAGTGCGGATCCTCTTCAAACAGGTTTGACAGCCAGTAGTAGCCGTGCGCATAGGCCTTCATCCATTCGCCGGCTTGCCGATAGTCCTCGGCACGCCCGGTTGCCAATTCCACCAGCCGCTGGACAAACGGATAGTCCAACAGGGCCGCGGCCTGATCGTCATCGGGCGCATAGTCGCGTGCCAGAAGAACAGCCATCATGGCCGTATCAATGGAATTGGCATCCGGAACATCGACTTCTGAAAGCTCCGCCTCAAGCTCGCGAAGCTCGGCGAGTTGCTCTTCATAGGCCTCTTGGCGCTGGGCCAGGCGATGCGACGTGAGCTGATCGTGCCACTGCAAAAGCAGGTGCACATCGTCAACGCCGGGAACCTCTTCTTTTACATCCAGAATATCTTTTGCGGTCTGAAAGTCTCCGCTCTTGATACGCTCAATGGCATCAAGGGTCGCTTGACCGACTGTGACCTGCACCTCGGAATGCTGGTTATTGTCAGCGGTTCTGTGGCCGTTAAAGTTTTCCTCCGGCTTACAGCCGATCAGTGAGCCCGCCAGAAAAAACGGCAGCACCACATGGGTCAGTTGTCGCAATACTGGATTGCAATTAGATTTTTTCAAGATTCGCCCCGTTTTGAAATTCAGAAAGCAGGACAGCACGCGCTGTCCTGCCGACTAATACCATCGAATGGCCCTCTATGTTCGCCATAAGGCCTCCGAAAACCTTACAGACACTCGGCCGCCTTACCGGCACAGCCCAGAACGTGCAGTTTACGCTTGACCATCTCGGTGATCGCCTCGCGGCCCGGGCCGAGGTATTTACGCGGGTCAAACTCAGCGGGCTTGGTCCAGAAAACCTCGCGAATCTTGGCCGTCAGCGCCATCCGCAGATCGGTATCGATATTGACCTTGCACAGCGCCATCTTGGCCGCTTTTTTGATCGCCTCTTCCGGCACGCCCATCGCGTCGGGCATCGCGCCGCCGTATTTATTGATCAGATCCTTAAATTCCTGCGGCACACTGCTGGAACCGTGCATCACCAGCGGAAAGCCCGGCAGCTTTTCCTGGACCTGCTCGACCACCTCGAAGGCCAGTTTCGGCTCGCTTTTGAACTTATAGGCCCCGTGACTGGTGCCGATTGCCACCGCCAATGAGTCCACGCCGGTTTTTTCGACAAATTCCACCACCTGATCCGGATCGGTCAAATGTGCCATTACATCAGCGACGCCTTTGACGTGTTCTTCGATGCCGCCGAGCTGACCGAGTTCGGCTTCGACCGCAACACCGTTGGCGTGGGCGTACTCCACAACCTGCTTGGTCAGCTTGATGTTCTCTTCAAACGGCGCATGCGAGGCGTCAATCATCACCGAGGTGAATCCATCATCGACACACTGCTTGCAGAGCTCGAACGAATCGCCGTGATCCAGATTCATCGCGATCGGGATGTCGGGGTTTTCCTTGACAGCAACGTCAATAATCGCACGCAGATAGCTCATCTTCGCATACGACCGCGCCCCCTTGCTGATCTGAAGAATCAGCGGGGCCTTTTCGGCGACAATCGCATCGACGATGCCCTGCGTGATCTCCATGTTGTTGACATTGAACGCACCGATGGCATAGCCGTTCTTGTACGCCATTTCGAACATTTTTTTTGTGGTTACCAAAGCCATACTCTACATTCTCCTGAGATTAAAGAAACATTAAACATTCACTTTTACGATTTTTAATTTTCTCATATGTCGGCCAACGCTGCTCTAACGAAGCGGCCCCGTTTGCAATTCATCCACACCCTGCGGCCAGATACTGAACATCACTCGGCTGCGATCAAGCGATTCATCGACCGACAGGGTCAATGCGTAAAACAGCCGGTGATACTGCCGGACAATCGCCAGGTCGGTGCGGACATTGTGGCCGAACTGGAAATTGTACTCCTGCGAAAACGTCGCCGTGTACCGCGGGGTCAACTGCCAGGCAATCGCGCCGACAACCGAATGCGAACCTCGTTCAAAGATATTCTCGTCGGGGATGTCAACGGTCAGCGGACGCAGATAGCGGCTGCCCACATAATAGCTGATATCCGGATGCACGTATCGGCTGACGCCCACATTCATCTGCTGGATATGGGCGTCGTGCATATCGAGGTTCATATCGCTGAGCAGCGTAAAGGTATCCGAGATACGCCACAGGTAATCGGCGTTGAGGGTATGGCGCGCGATCCCGAAATAGGGGTCGGTGCGGCGGGGCAAAAACGGCATCGCCGGATTGTGATTGACAAACCGCGCCGGCCCGTATGTCGGATCGCCTGCGAATTGACCGGTCGCCGGGTCAAATGTCGGCGCCGGGCCGATGGACGAATCGGCGGTGTCGCTGACCCAGGTGCCACTGACATCCAGCCGCATCCAGTCCACCGATTGCCGGTTGTGCTCGCCGCCGCGGCGCGTCTGCCATCGCTGGCTGGTGCCGATATGAAGAAAATCGCGCATATCAATCGCCGAGTCGGTCGGGTGATACACCGCCGTTTCCAGATAGGGCATCACGATATGCCGCAGTCCGTCCAGGTCCCAGACCTGCGACCGCACTGTCGGGTCTTCCTTCCAGAACATCGTCGAGACGCGAACGCCTGTCTCGCCGAGAAAGACACTGTCTTTGCGATCCACCGCCCGGCCGCTCAGATCCGTGCGGAATCCATCCTGATCTTCAAAACCGTACGACCCGGCCGCGAACGGCACAACCTTGAAGGTGCCCAGCATCAGCGGCCAGTCCACCTGGTTGCGCGTATAGGCAAAGCTGTAAAAGCCGCCCTGGCCCTGGGGGCCGTCCTTGTCGAAACGCTCACGCAGGCGGCTGACCCGGGTGCTGCTGTACCATGTTAAATGATGATCCCAGAACGACTGGCCGATGCGATGGTACTCAAGGGTCGGCAATTCATCGGTGTCGCACTGAAAGTCGTTGATGCGAATCTTGCCCAGAATCGAAAACGCCTGGTTATCCCAGATCCGTTTGGCATACAGCAGCGTTTCCTGGTCTTTGTCCGTATAAAACTCGTCGCGGTACATCCACTCCTGAAAAGTGCGGTCGGACAGATAGCTCGTCTCGGCGATGACCTGCCAGCCGTCCTGGAGATACTCGCGGTGGCGAAACGTAAAACGCCCGCGCGTATCCCGCTGCGGATCGATGCGGCGCCGCGCATCGATGCGACCCAGCCGGTCCTGGCCGCGATGGGTCATCACATACCCGAGCACGCTGCCGACGGACCGGTCTGTCTCATAGTCCGACTCTACGCCGAGGCCCGTGCCGCGTTTGCTGAAATAATCCAGCGCCAAGCGGCTGTCCATCCCCGGCGGCTGCTTTAATCCCAGCAGCCGTGCCAGTTGCCAGCGCGTCTCAACATAAGTACCCATCTCCGAATCGTTGCCGATGCGAATCCGGCTCAACGGCGTGTCCGGCCGCACAAAATCCGTCCGCATGCGCGGCCACCAGAAAAAGGGGATGTCTTCATACCGCGCTTCAACTCCATACACCGTAGCGTCGTACATTCTGGCCTGGTCCCGGGCCACACGGTCGTGCTGCTCGACGGCCTGCTCGTCAATCAGCAAGACCATGCGAGAAACATTCAGCGACATCTGCGGCAGATAAAACTCACTGCCGGTCAACTGTACGTTCTCGGCCTCGAATAAATGCTCGCTGACACGCCCAAGCGTCTCGGCTCGCAAATAAATCGGAATCCCCCGCTGCGGGTCAAACATCCGCATCGAGGCATTGATCACCAGCGCCTGCTGCCGGCGAAAATCATAAAACAGCTCATCGGCCCGCACCGTCCGGTCCGCTTCGGTGAAGACAATATCGCCGCTCAAATACGCCGCCTGAATCCGCCCCTGACCGAGCTGGCGTCCACGCCCCTGCTCGGCCATATCAAACTGATCCGAGGCCACGTACAGCACCACCTCATCGGCCATAAACTCAATCATGCG
>SKKI01000109.1 GCA_007121565.1 Phycisphaerae bacterium | reverse complement strand
GCAATTGCTGCGAGCCCTCGACCTGAAGCCGAACTCTTAGGGTCGCAAACGCTCATTTGCAAGCGCTTGTACTACAGGTGGCTGCATTTTTTTATCGCGCTAACTAGTAAACTCGGGCTAGCGGAATGATCCTCTGGCAACCGGACCCGGGGAAGGCGCCCGAAGTGATGGGATTCATCAGTACCGATTCCAGAATTGGCGCTTACTTCGGTCCCCATATTTTCACCGGAACTCCGTTCGAGCAGGCGCCGGTGCTGGAAGCGTCGTTCGACTTCGATCTTTCGGATGGCCGGGCGTCCGTCGCTGTGGAGGTGGCCGGCCATCGATTCGAGGCCTCCCTGCGGGATCTCCAATCGGCCGTTGCCATCAACCGCGATCCCGCCGAAACTTCCCCCTTTATCCAGCAGGGAGTGGAAAGGAAAAGCGAGGCGGTCGGCTTGAAGGTGAACGGCAAAGACGTTCCGCTCTCGCTCCCGCCGGTGGGCCTTTCCGGAGGGCCTGCCGCAGTCTTTGCGCCCTGTGGGATCTACGTTCGCTGAGGATTTTCCGCATCGAATATTTTCGGCTTAATGACTGTGGCTTCCGTGCTGGAGGAGATGATGGATTTCTTCGACGAAGTGAACATAATCGACATAGGCTTCTACAAATTCCCGGCCGGCATCGGTGGAAGCTGCAGCGGATTGCCGGAGCTCGGCGGCTTTGTCGAAACGGTTGAGAATCCGCCGGGCGACCGCCTCGCTGATCTGTTCGGCGAGTTCGTCTGCGGAGCCGATTTCCAAGGCCCGGTCGGCGAGTTCCACAGCGGGGTCGATTTGACCGGCCGGCTGGAGGCCGCGGTAGGAAGCACCTTCGCCCTCGCGGTGGATACGGACCAAGGTCTCCAGAAACCAGACCTCGGCGAGTTCTCGGGATTCCTCGCCTGCTTCGGAGACCTTGAGCGTCCTGTCAAAAGCGGTCTTGATTTCGTCCTCTGCTTCGGGGGGAACCCATTTTAGAGTCGGATCGACGTTTCCGTCCCGGAGAGCCTGCTGGGCTTCCTGAATGACCGGCCCGTCCCAGGCGTCGCAATGGGCGTTGAGGCTGAGTGGTAGAATTGCCGCCGCGAGAAGGGCGGCGCCGGTTGCTGTGAGTGTTTCGATAGGTTTCATGATAACGAAACATTATCGCCGTTTGGGAAATTCAATTTTGATCCAAATCAAAAAGAAGATCAAAAAAAGAAAAACTTTTCTTTAATTCTTGAATTATGGATGCAAATGCACCAGGATGCTTTCCATGAGCCATTCACAAGTTGTTTTTTCTCCGTCTGGAACACCGCTGTCCGACCGTTCGGTCGGGGAGTTGGTCGCGGAACGTCCGGGGCGTTCGCGGGTGTTTCAGGCGCACAATATTGATTTCTGCTGTCAGGGCGGAACCACCCTTCGGGAGGCTTGCGAGCGAAAAAAGGTTTCACTGGACATGCTGATTGCCCAACTGGAGCGCGAGCAGCAGGATCCGGTCGAGCCGGAATCGAATCCGGCGGAACTGCCTCCGCACTCTCTTTGCGATCACATCGTGCAGCAGCATCACGATTTCCTTCGTCAGGAGTTGCCTCGTCTGCATGCGATGTCGGAACGGGTGGCTCGAGTGCACGGCGGGCACACGGCATCGCTGGTCGAGGTTTTCCAAGTCTTCACCGGCATGGCCAAAGAGTTGTTCGCCCACATGCAAAAAGAGGAGCAGATCTTGTTTCCGGCGATTAAGGCGATGAGCGAGGAGAAGGCCGCGCCGCAATCTCTGGAGGGGCCGATCTCGGTGATGGTTCAAGAGCACGATGAAGCTGGCGCCGCCTTGGAGAGACTCAGCGATTTGACCAATCGTTACCAACCGCCGGCCGACGCCTGCAACACGTACCGCGCGCTGTTCGCCGGTCTTGCGGAATTGGAGGACGACCTGAAGCGCCATATTCACCTGGAAAACGCGGTCCTTTTCCCCGCAGCCCGCCGCATGATCGGTGAGGAGGCGTCTTGATATGCAACTCTACGGAAAAACCGCCGCTCACGCCATTGCGGTGATGAGCTACCTGGCCGCCGATCGCGATCGGCGGGCGGGGGCCGAGGCGGTGGCCAATGCGCGGGGGCTTTCGCGGCCACTGGCGGCCAAACTGCTGACCCGCCTGGCGACCGCCGGTCTGGTCAGCGGTCAACCGGGGCCTGGAGGCGGATATACGTTGGCGCGCCCGCCGGCGGAGGTCCGGTTGAGCGATATCTCCGACTTGTTTGAGCAGCACGAGCCGAAGGTGCTTTGTCCGTTCGGGTTTTCCTGCTGCGAGAAGGACAGGCCGTGCGCACTGCACGATCAGATCGCCGCGCTGCGTCAATCGGGACGAAGGTTTCTTGAGAACACTCTTCTGTCGGCTTTCGCCGAGGAGACGCTCGAATGCGGGGGAAAGTGACGGCGATAGTGGTTTGTGCGAGGCAAAAGTTGTTATGATGACTCCCTATGAGAAGTCGCCGGAACTGATGACGCTTTCGGAACTCTGCAATCGGCTCGAGTGTCGCCACTTCCATCTGGCCGAGATTCTGCATGGATTGCTCGGCGATTGTCCGGACTCCCTGAAGGAGCGCTTTGGCGCCGTCGTGGACCGGGTGTTGGCGCACTTGCGAGAGGAGGGGGGCACCTTGTTTCCATTAATACGGGAACTCGACCGTGCCGGTGCGGTTTCCGGTGCTGTGCGTGCGGAACTGGGCCGTCGCTTGAAAGCGATGCGGCAGGACCACGGAGCACTGGAGGAGGCGTTGGCCGACTTGGAGGAGTTGGAGGTTGTCGCGGATGCGCGAACGAATGCCTTCCTGGCCGACCTGGCGGCCGCCCTGCACGACCAGATTTACGACGAAGATCAAGTGCTGTACCGACGGGTGGCCGGTTTGGCGCGAATTCCAGCATGAGATCCGCAAATGATACTCCGTTGGTCTATTCCTGTTCGGGCGCGTCCAGTGCGGCCCAGATGTGCAATCATCTGGCGGTCAAAATGGACCGTGACGGTGTCGCCGAAATGTCCTGCATCGCCGGCGTGGGTGGCGACGTGAAACCGCTGGTCAAGACGGCGAAATCCGGCCGCACCATGGTGGTGTTGGACGGTTGTCCGCTACGTTGCGCCGGTCATATTCTCGCCCGTCACGGACTTCGTCCGGACCGGCACTACGTGTTGTCGGATTACGGTGTGAAGAAACGAAAGCACGAGGATTTCTGTCCGAACGAGGCGGAGGTCATGTATCGGAAGATTCGTGACGATATTTTGCGGGTGGAATAAGGGTTGGGTGCAGGGGGGTGGGAAATTCTTTGCGTATTCCTATGGCGGAACGTGAAGCAGAGACGGGTTGGCCGTGGCGTCCGTTCGTGTGGTTGGCGCTCGGTTCGGCTGTGGTTCCGGGGTTTTTGTTTGGTTCCCTGATGGGGACCGCGACCTTTTTCGGAGAGGCGGCGGACGTTTGGTACCGTGCCATGGCCCAGGCCCACGGGCACGCGCTGCTCGCGGGTTGGGGAGGGGCGATGATCCTCGGTGTGGCGTTGCATTTCTTGCCGCGTTTGCGCGGTACTCGTTTGGCGTTCTCCGGTTGGGTGCCGTATTTGTTCTGGTTGTTCGTATTGGGATTGGGCTGGCGTACGTTCGGACAGCCCCTGCTGGCTCTGGCCGAGGGCGGGGATTCCGTTCTCCCGGCATGGAATGCGATCTGCCGGTTTGCAGTCGGAGGGGGCATTCTGGTGCAAACCCTGGCGGTCGTCGGTTTGCTCGTCGTACTTGGAAGAACCATGACTTCCGGGCCTGCATTGGAGCGCAAGAAAGGTTTTCGTCAGATTGCTCCGTTCCTGGGTGTCGCGGCCGCCGCTTTGCTGTCGGCACATCTGATTTGGACGGCAGCCGCTATTGATACTTTTGTATCCGGACGGCCGCTGGCGGTGCTGTCACAGCGGTTCCAGGACGGAGCGACGAAGCTGATGCTGTTTGGTTTTGTGACATCGATCTCGGTGGCGATGTCGGCACGGCTGTTTCCGTTGCACTTCCGCGCGCGGCTCGCACATAACCGGTTGTTGCGAGCCGCCTGGCTGATGCTGGGTGGTGCAGTGGCGTTGACGGTTCTCGGTTCCGTTTTCGCGACGGACGTTTCGGCTTCCTGGATTCCCGCAGCGGGTATGCTCTTCGCCCTTGGGATGGCCTTCGGGACGGTGGCGGTGCGGGTCTTCGAACCGCGCAGGCCGTATCCGCGAGGCAAATCCTACCGGGTAGCATCGGACCCTGCGGGAATTGGCGCGATAACGGCTTACGGTTGGTTGTTGCTCGGGGCCGTTCTCCTGGCCGGAGCGTCGGTGAACGATCTCACCGGCGGTTTGAGCCCGTTTTCGGGGGCTCGCGATGCGGCACGCCACGTCGTCGGTTCCGGCTTCATGACCCTGCTGATCATCGGGGTGGGGTGGACCATGCTTCCTGGGTTCGCGGGCCGCGAGCCAAGCAGTCGCGGCTTGATTTGGACGGCGGTCGCTTTGTTGAACGCGGCTACCTTGTTACGCGTCGTTCCCTGGATGACCTCGGCATTGGGCGCGAGTATTCCCGGGGATTTCACGGGAGCGATCTATGCGCTGGCCGGGGGCGTGGGTCTGGCTGGGATCGGCGCTTTCGGCATCGCTCTGTTTATGAGTTTCCGTCCGCTGGCAAGCCGCAAGAATGTTTTTCCCGTTAACCGATAACCAGGCTGCAAGCCTGTCCATTCATGAATAAAGAATCACTCTTGCTCGATCTTCGCGAACTGCCCGGACCGGTCCGGCATCAACTGGTCTTCAAGGCTTGGGAATATCTTGCGTTCGACGGATCCTTCACTATCCGAAACGATCACGATCCCGTGCCGTTGCGCCGGCAATTGGAAAGGGCTGCCGCCGGAAAGCTGACCTGGGAATACCTGAATAAAGAACCGGGGTCGTTCCAAGTCCGGATCGGCAAGGGAGCGGTCGAATCGAAGAGCTTTACGAGCGGTCGCGCGTGATTGCCGCAGAGCGAAAGGCAGTCGTGGACCGTCTGTACTGCAATAGGCGGTTGCTTCGATCAGCTTTTTCTGTCGGTCTTCGCATAGAACGACTCCATAGTGTGCTCCACCTCCGTGCTTTTGCACTTCGGGCACTGAATCTCCCCGCGTCGCTCCTTTTCCGCCCGTTCCGGTAAAGAGAGAATCAAACTGAACGCTTCACCGCACGACTGGCATTTGTACATATACTCCGGCATTTCAAAACACCTCCTTACATACGAATTCTATAGGAATACCCCGAAAAAACACGTCCAAGCCCACTTCGCACAGCGACGCTTTTCCTCAAGCCGCACAGGCAATACAAGCTCACGCGGCGACGCCCAACCCGCTTTTCGCTGCGTCCTCAACCCTTTCCAGTTTGATCCGCCGGGCTCTTCCCGGTGTTTTCCATTCAATCACGTCGCCTTCCGAGAACCCGAGAATGGCCGTACCGATCGGCGCGAGGATTGAAAGTCGCCGTTGATCCGAATCCGCTTGCTCCGGCATGGTTAGGATCCATTCCTCAGTTTCGGAAGTATCAAGGTCCAGCACGTGGACTCGGGAGTTGATTGTCACCACCCCTGGCGGGATCTCCCAGACCTTCACCAAAACGGCCCGGTCGAGTTCCTGCTGAAGCTCAGCGAGCTGCCCGCAGGATTTCCGACCGTCCCCCGGCGGCATGTCTATAATCGCCTTGATTTGAAGGTAGTCTTCGTGGGTGATAAATATGGTCTTCAAACCTTTGGTCCTGCCAGCGAGCGCACGGCGAAATTGTTCGGAAAACGAAATGTAACAGATTTTCATGTCATTGCCTCATCGTCTTGTGGTTCACATATTGCCTGGGAGAACAATTTTCGCATAGGCCCATATCAAGGTTTCTCCGCGTTTTCGGGCGGGACCCGGGTGAGCATGGTCCAGCGAAAGCGCATTTCAAGAAATGCTTATCGGTTCTATAATATAGCCGACTATTGTTTCACACCTTGGCGCGAAATTCTTTGCGCGGGCAACTGATCCGGCAATCGTCTTTAGTGATTCGCGGCACGCCCGTAACACCGGGAAATGCGGAAACACTTCCTGTAGATTACCGGAATTAAACAAGGCATTCAGATGGAGGGGCGCCACCCCTTTGCGATCTCTTTGGAAATATGAGGTTTGCTTTCACTTCGTTGTTACTGATATACGGCTTTCGTGGAGAAAGTCAAGCGCGATTCGCTCAGAGAGTTTCCCGTTTCAGGGCACCGGATTCAAATTACGTAAAGCTTTGATGCTTGGGGATGAGGTTGATGGATTCGTCAATTTTCATTCGTCGGTGTGCTTCTGATTGCCCTTTTGCTGCAAGCGGACGTGTCCGCCTTTTTCATGAACGATGGTGCGCCTATCCCAGCCAATTAAGTGCTCTCGAGCACCCAAGGGGGGCGAGGTGCTGTTACGATTCAGCCCTGTGTTGTTTTATTAGAAACCGTCGAGACACTTGACAGTAAGACAGAAGTGAGCTAAGGTTTTGGTTTTCCAGATGACTCACCGGATTTTTATATTTTTTCGACTTGTTTGCGGAGCGTTGAGACTGATTTTCCTCAAGCTAGGCCGGTGATCGCGCAGGTATGGGTGTGGCCCTTTAAAGCCTGCCTTTTCCATCGGTCACCGGATTCATAACAATACCCCAGGCTGCCTTTCGAAATTGGAAGGAACAAGCCTAACAGGTTTTGCCTTTTCGGGTTTCTATCGATTCCCATTTTTCTGAAATTATTTATTCCGATCTCCATACACGTGGAACGTATTGCGCATCGAATCATAAACAAACGAATACTGGGCCGGACGCGGATTTCTGTATCGGAACTGTGCCTGGGCACCATGAACTTTGGTTGGACGGTCGACCGTGAAGCCGCCTTTACTCTTCTCGACGCCTACCGAGACTCGGGTGGATGCTTCCTGCAATCCATTAACATCTGTCCCAAACTTACCGTCCTTCCTCAGGCTATGAAGGCACCCGAGGAATGGGTGGGTGACTGGCTCCGGTCGAGGGCGGTCCCAAGGGACCATGTGGTTCTGAGCACCAGACTCAATTTTGCGGCGAACAAAGACAGTGGGCTAACCGGAATGGATGGTGTCATCCGAAAGTGCTGTGAGGCTTCCCTGCAGCGAATAGGAGTATCGTATTTGGATCTACTCGTCTGTGAGTGGACGAGAAACCTTATCCCGATCGACGACACCTTGATGGCATTCAATCATTTGATCGAGGCGGGTTTGCTTCGTCATGTCGCGATCGCAAACGCCCCTCTTTGGCGCCTAATGGAGGCGAACTGTCGATCTTTTGTCCGAAACACACAGCGATTTGAAGCTTTGCAAACAAATTACTCCGTATTAAAAACGCCGACCGTTCGCGAAGAAACAAGGGATTTCTGTCAAAGTTACAGAATTGGACTATTAGCCACATCGACCCTCGGGAGAAGACCGATAAACCATCGACGCCGAAATAAACCGGGAGTACCAACTGCGAATCAGGAATGTGAAAACCATACACTGAAATCTCTCCGCAAGGCGGCCATATTACAAGGCGCAACTGACGAACAAACAGCATTGGTATGGGTTCTTTCGCATCAACACGTGTCCTCGGTTATTATCAGTCCCGGCACAACGAAACAGTTGAGTGAATTGATTGATGCGGGATCGTGGTTGCGGAGCGACGGTTTTGACGGGGAACTGAGCATGACGAATTCAAAAGCATAAAGCTAATGTTCTGTTCGAGGCGCCCCGTATAATAATCGGTTGAACAAAGAAATGATGATTAGGGTAATCAGATGCTGGTACTGGAGAACATAGATCCAGTTGCATGGGTAATCATGTTTGCCGGAAGGTCGGCAATGAAACAGAGATAAAACACATAGAAAGAAAGGTATTGGACATGGGTGACAAATCGCCGAAAGCAATCAAGAGAAAAGCCTCTCATATGCACGGCAAGTCGAAGAAGGAAAAGAAGAAACTGCAGAGACTGGAATCCACTTCGCAAGTGATGCAGGTTCAAGCAGCAGGGAAGCGAAAGTAAATCCAGGGCCATTCACTCACGGAAAGTGAATGGCCCTTTTTTAGTCGACCTCCGAGAAAGCGGAAAACCCATAAAGGTCGAAATGT
>SKKI01000163.1 GCA_007121565.1 Phycisphaerae bacterium | reverse complement strand
CCGAGCCGCTGGTCGCCTCACGGCCGGGACGCCGAAAGCCCAAAAAAACCGCCCCCGCCGCGCGTCGTAAAGGTAGCAAACGGAAAAAATAGAGAAGGGATACTGTCCAGTGAACGTACGGGTAGCGGAAAAATGTGGGTTTTGCCCGGGTGTGCGCAACGCGATAAACCTGGCCAAGAAGACGTTAGAGAAAGCCGATGTTGTGTATAGCCTTGGGCCGATTATTCATAATGAAGATGTGGTTCGGCAATTGGCCCAGTCCGGCCTGCATACCGTCTCTCGGATTGATGAGGTCGACCAGGGGACAGTGTTGATCCGCTCGCACGGGGCGACCTCGGCCGAGCTGGAGGAAATACAAAAAAAAGGACTCAATGTTGTCGATGCGACGTGCGTGCTGGTCAAGCGGGTCCAGAAGATCGCACGACTGCTGCACGATGAGGGGTACCATGTGATCATCATCGGCGACAAGAATCATCCTGAGGTCAAGGCCGTGGTGGGTTCGGCATCGGGGGTGGATGTGGTCGGCGTTGAGGCGGATCTGTCTAAGCTCAGTAAAAGAAAGAAGTTAGGCATCATCTGCCAGACGACCCAAAGCCCGGATTATTTTGCCCAGATGCTGGCGGCCATCGCGCGGGGCGGATTCGAGGAAATAAAGGTCATCAATACCCTTTGTCGTGAGACAATGCAGCGTCAGGAAGCGGCGGTCAAGCTGTGCCGGCAGGTCGATATCATGTTCGTGCTGGGCGGGCTGCACAGCGCCAATACCCGAAAACTGGCCGAATTATGCAATAAACACAATTCCCAAACGTTTCACTTGCAAAACTGGCAGGAACTTGATACAACACTGCTGGCCGGCAAGCAGACCGCCGGGGTCACCGCCGGGGCCTCGACCCCGGATGAGGTGATCAACGCCTTTGTGCGAAACCTGCAAGCCTACCCGGCCGGCTCGTAAGAGCCGCCGTTAAATGAAGAAAGCGCCATTGACTGCGTGGGTCAATGCGTCTTAACTAACCACCTTTTAACAAAGTGGTCGCCTCTGTCGGCGTAAATGTGGGGCGTCGACAGGTTACAGAACAGACTCCACAGGAGAAGTGAACACCATGGTAGATCGTAATCTCATCTCAAAGTTAGGGTTGTCCGAAGAACAGGTCGAGCAGGAAATTCAATCCCTTTTCACCGACGAGCACAAGCATCTTCTCGAAGAGGTGCTCGAGACCAAGGTCGAGGCGCTGGTGCCCGGCACCATCGTCAAAGGCAAGATCGTCACGCAATTCGGCAATGATGTCATCGTCGAGCTGGGGCTCAAGAGCGAGGGCATCGTCGAGGCCGCCGAGTTCGACGCGCCCGAGGAGATTGTCCCGGGCAAAGAAATTGAAGTGCTCCTGGAAGAGATGGATGCCGAGGGCGGCATTCTGCTGAGCAAACGCAAAGCCGACCGCATCCGCGGCTGGGAACATGTCATCGCTCACCACAGCGAGGACGATGTGATCAAGGGCATCGTCAGCCGCCGCATCAAAGGCGGGCTGCTGGTGGACATCGGTGTGCCGGTCTTTTTACCCGCCTCACAGGTCGATATCCGCAAGCCCGGCGATATCAGCCGCTTTATCGGCGAGGAAATCGATTGCAAAATCCTCAAAATCGACCAGGAGAACCACAATATCGTGGTCTCACGGCGCAAGCTCATCGAAGAAGAACGTCAGCAAAGCAAAGAACGCATCCTCGAGGAAATCGAAGTCGGCCAGATCCGCAAAGGCATCGTCAAGAACATCGCCGATTTCGGGGTGTTTGTCGATCTGGGCGGCCTGGACGGCCTGCTGCATATCTCCGATATGAGCTGGGGACGGATTGCGCATCCGTCCGAAATGGTCCAGTTGGACCAGGAAATCGAGTGCATGGTCATCGGCGTGGACAAAGACGGCGAGAAGGTCAGCCTCGGGCTCAAGCAGAAAACCGCCAGCCCGTGGGAAAGCGTTGAAGAGCGTTACCCGGTCGAAAAGCGGGTCAAGGGAACCGTGGTCAATATCATGAACTACGGCGCGTTTGTACGGCTGGAAGACGGCATCGAGGGCCTGGTGCACATCAGCGAAATGAGCTGGACCAAGCGCATCGGCCATCCGAGCGATATCCTGAGCGTTGGCGAAGAGATCGATGTGATGGTGCTGGATGTCAACAAGGAAAAGCAGGAAATCTCGCTGGGTCTCAAGCAGCTCGAGACCAATCCGTGGACCATCGCCGGCCAGAAGTATCCGGCCGGGACCATCGTCGAGGCAAAGGTGACCAGCCTGACCAACTACGGGGCGTTCGTGGAAATCGAGCCGGGTATCGACGGGTTGATTCACATCTCCGATTTGAGCTGGACCAAGAAATTCAATCACCCCGGCGAGGCCCTCAGCAAAGGACAGGACATTCGCTGCGTGGTCCTCGAGGTTGACGAAGAAAAGCACCGCATTTCGCTGGGGATTAAGCAGTTGACCGAGGACCCGTGGGCGCGGGCGATTCCCGGAACGTACATCCCCGGTCAGATTGTGCAGGGCAAGGTGACCAAGCTGACCAATTTCGGGGTCTTTGTCGAGCTCGAAGAGGGTTTGGAGGGCCTGCTGCATATCTCCGAGCTGGCCGATCACAAGATCGACAATCCCCAGGAAGTGGTCAAAATCGGCGACGAACTCGAAGTCAAGATTCTCCGCGTCGATACCGACTCGCGAAAAATTGGCCTCAGCCTGCGTCGTGCCCAGTGGGCCGCTGAGGATAAGGCCGCCGAAGAAGGCCAGAAACAGCCATCCGAAGAGGACAAAGACTCCACCCCGCGGCGCGGCGGGCTGGACGGCTCATTAATGCCGGATGCGTTCGATTTCGGCAAAGAATAGGTCGGCGCGTCAACAGTGTGTTGTTTACAGGCCCTGCGGAATACCCGCAGGGCCTTTTTTTGTCATGCCGGTACCTTGTCTGGCCTGTCGAGAATCAGGTGTTTAGATGCCCCGATCGGCATGTAAGTCCCTGTGCGCATTGCACATAGAAAAACTCCACTCAACATGGCATGTGTCATGCCCTGTAAGTTAACCTCTCAAACTGACCGATAAACTGCAACAATTTACCTTAACCAATGATGATTAAACAGGTTGTAAGAGATTCAAATCGTTCTTAAAAATGCTATCCGCCAAAGGCGGATTCCACAATTTTGACTTTTGCACTTTAATTTTTGACTTCTCAAGCTGACCATCGGTCAGGTTGAGTTAACCTGCCCCCTCAAGCTGCCGATATAGCGTTGAACAGTGTCTATTGGAACATAACGGTTCACCCTTTAACGGTATGATTGGAGTGACACGATGGCTTTTGATGCGACGATTAAAGAGTACCTCAGAGAAATTGACGCCGCCCCGCTGTTGGACTGGGACGAAGAAAAGGCCCTGGCCCAGGCGGTTATGCAGGACAATGACCCGTTTGCCCGCGAGCAGCTTGTCCGCAGCAACCTTCGGCTGGTGGTCAATATCGCCAAAAAATTTGCCGACCGAGGCATGAGCCTGGGCGATTTGATCGAGGAGGGCAACCTGGGCCTGATGCGGGCGGTCGATACCTTTGACCCCGAGCACGGCGTGCGTTTCAGCACGTATTCGGCCTGGTGGATTAAGCAGGCCATCAAACGCGCCATCCTGAACAACTCCCAGCCTATCCACATTCCGACGTATATGGTGGAGCTGATCAATCAATGGCGGCAGACCTGGGCCGAGCTGGACGCCGAGCTGGGCCGCACGGTCAGTCTCGAGGAGATGGCCTACGCCATGAAGCTGCCCATTCGCAAGGCTCGGGCGATCCGCGATATCGTCAATGTGGTCGATGCCGGTTTCCAGCACGATTCGTTTGAGGACAACGCCGGTCTTGATGAGGCGATCGAAGATGATAGAATGGAGACACCCGAAGCGTCGCTCGGCTCCAACGAAGAGCTCAATCGGGCACTGGAATTGCTTGACCATATTGACCCGCGCGAGGCCGAAGTGCTCAAACTGCGTTTCGGGCTGGACGGTCGCGAGACACTGACCTTAAAAGAAATCGGCAAAAAACTCGGCCTGACACGCGAGCGCGTGCGCCAAATTCAGCGAAACGCCCTGGCGCAGTTGAACGAGCTGATGAGCGACGAATAATTGTGCCTTGTTTTGAACAGCATCGTAAAACCCTCCGGCGGCGTCATTTGACACGTGCGGCCAAATCCCCTATAATCCTCATATGCACCGCTGCACGGCGGTGGTGTCGAATGTATGGGCCAGTGACACGGAAACCAATGCAGGAGACCGGACTATGAAAATGCTGATGTTGATGCTGACGGCGCTCTGGGGCGTGACGGCTGTTTCGGCTGACCCCCGCGCCGAGATGCTGTCCTATCTGAACGAACGTTCTTTGCCGCTGGACACCCCTGCCGATCTGGACCCGCTGCTGGAGCGTATCGGCGATGCGCAGCTTGTGCTGCTGGGCGAGGCCTCGCACGGCACGTCGGAGTATTACACGTGGCGCGCCGAGATCAGCAAACGACTGATTACCGAAAAGGGGTTCGACTTTATCGCGGTCGAGGGCGACTGGCCGAGCTGCTATGAAGTCAATCGCTATGTCAAGCATCTGCCCGGTGCGGCCGACAACGCCGATGCGGCACTGGAAGCGTTTAAACGCTGGCCGCCGTGGATGTGGGCCAACCGCGAAACGGCGGACCTGGTCCAGTGGCTGGCCGAGTACAACGCCGACCTGCCGGCCGAGCAGCGTTCGGGGTTTTTCGGGATCGACGTTTATTCCCTGCCGGAGTCGATGCAAGCTGTTATGGCCTATGCCCGCGAGCATGCTGAGGACTTGAGCGACGAAATCGCGGCGGCGTACCGCTGCCTGGAGCGGTTTGGCGACAATCTGCACGACTATGCCCGCTTTACCATGACCGGACAGAATTGCGCCGACGAGGCTCAAGCGGTATTGAGCCTGCTCAAAGACAACGCCGAGCGGCTGAGCGAACAAAACCGCAAGGCGTTCTTCAACGCCAAGCAGAATGCGTATGTGGTCAAGCGCGCCGAGATGCACTACCGCGCGATGGCCGAGCCGCAGGGCAACTCGTGGAACAAGCGGGCCGAGCACATGAAGGCCACCGTCGCGCGGCTGCTGGACGAACACGGGCCTGACGCCCGGGGCATCGTCTGGGCGCACAATACGCATATCGGCGATGCGCGGGCCACGGATATGGCGATGACCGGGATGAAAAATATCGGCTGGCTGGCGCGGCAGCGCTACGGAATCGAGAATGTCGTCGCGGTCGGCTTTACGACCCATCGCGGGCAGGTGCTGGCCGGGCGGCAATGGGGCGCGCCGATGGAAACGATGACGGTTCCGCCGGCGATGGGCGGCAGCGTCGAGGACATTTTTAATGCTCTGGACAAAGACAGCCTGATGGTCATCTTTGACGACGCGGTCCCCGAAGCCCTGCTTAGCCGGCTCGGCCACCGGGCCAAAGGCGTGACCTACAACCCCGAGGCCGAACAGCGTAATTATGTACCTACCATTCTGCCCCGTCGCTATGACGTGTTTGTGTTTATCGCCGAGACCTCGCCGCTGACTATGCTGGACACGACCGACGCTGAGGCGAATGACAATAATGACGCCCCAACGGATGACGATAACGCTGATGAACCGACGTTCAGCTATCCGCCGCAGCCGCCGGCCGCTGATGAGCGCCAGGTGGAGCGCCGCCGGATGGTCGAGAACCAAATCGCCGCGCCGCGCGACGGCCGCAATCCGATTCAATGCCCGAAAGTACAAGAGGCGATGCGTCGTGTGCCGCGACATGTAATGGTGCCGGAAACACTTCGGCGACACGCCTATGACGACTCGCCGCTGCCGATCGGGCACGGCCAGACGATCTCTCAGCCGTATATCGTAGCGACCATGACCGAGCTGCTCGACTTGTCGCCGGATGACAAGGTGCTGGAAATCGGCACCGGCTCGGGCTATCAGGCCGCGGTGCTGGCGCACATCACGCCGCACGTGTACAGCATCGAAATCATCGAGCCGCTGCTGTCACAAGCCCGGCGCATGCTGACCGAGCAGGACTACGGCTGCATCCGCGTCAAGCACGGTGACGGCTATCACGGCTGGGCCGAGCATGCCCCCTTTGACGCGATCATCGTCACCTGCGCGGCCGGGCACCTGCCGCCGCCGTTGTGGGCACAGCTCAAAGAAGGCGGACGGATTGTCGTGCCGATCGGCGGCGCCTACGAGGTGCAGCGGCTGGTGGTGATTACCAAGCAGGACGACGGCTCACGCCGGTCGCGCACGGTGATGCCGGTGCGGTTTGTGCCCATGACCCGCCTTGAGGAAGACGGTGACTAACGGCACGGTCTCTCGGCACGCAGGCGCGGCGCCGAACGACAAGGCGTATGTTGCGCTGGTATTTCTGCTGTCCGCTTCGGTGCTGGCCTTTGAGGTCTCGCTGATGCGGATGCTGCTGGTGGCCGGCTGGCACCATTTCGCGTTTTTGGTGATTAGCGTCGCCCTGCTGGGCTTCGGAACAAGCGGGGTGTTTTTATATCTCTTTCGCAGGCGCATTGTGCCGCGCGGCCGGCAGTGGCTGTTTGGCCTGACCCTTGCTGCGGCCGCGGCGATGCCGATCTGCGCGGCCATTGTCCAAACGATCCCGATTGAATCGCGGTTTCTGCCGGCGCTGCTGGTGCGTCAGGCAAGCTGGTGGCTTTTGTACTGGCTGATTCTGCTGATTCCGTTCATGCTGGGCGCCGCGGCCATCGGGCTGGTGCTGATGATGGCCGGGCCGCGTGTGCCGATGATGTACGCCGGTAATCTGGCCGGCAGTGCGGCCGGAGCGGTGGCGGTTAATCTGCTGATGATGGGTCTGGGCCCACACCGGCTGGCGGCGGCAACGGGCCTTATCGCACTGGTTGCGGCATTCTGTGCGCCCGGCATTGGCCGGCGCGTCAAGGTTCCCCTTGTCCTGGCGGCTGCGGCACTGATAACGGTCTGGTACGCGGCCCAGCCGCCGGCCATCCGCACCGACCCTTATAAATATCACACGTTCATCCGGCAGCTTCAGCGGCAGGGTATCGCGCACCGGGCAGCGGAGCGGTTCGGCCCGAAGGGCGTGATCAGCGTTTACCAAAGCGATATGTTTCACGATCTGCCGTTTTTGACCGGGGCTGTGGCCCCGCCGCCGATGAGCGTGATCTTGCTGGACGGTCATCCGGCGGCCAGTGTGCTGGATATTGACCGCCTCGAACAGGCCCGGGTCATGCGGCAGACGCTCTCGGCGGCGGCCTACGATCTTGCGCCGCCGCAGCCAGCGGTACTGCTGCCCGATGAGCTGGGCGGGGTCAATGTCTGGCTGGCGGCGCTGAATGACGCGCAGCGCATTGACGTGGTGCATCACTTCCCGCAGGTAACCGATATCCTGCAGAACGAACTCAAAGACGCCGGCGGCGCGGTTGTCCGGTTGCCGGCGGCACGCTGGCACAACGCCTATCCGCGCCATTATATCGACACCACGCCGCAGCAGTACGATGTGATTCAGTTGGTCGGTTTGGAGACCCTGCCGGCCGGATCCGGCGGAATTGCCGGGCTGGGGCAAAACCACCTGATGACGGTAGAGGGCATCCGGTCGGCCCTGGATCGCCTGACGCCGGACGGCCTGCTCGTGGCCAGTCGGGGCATACAGGACCCGCCGCGGGACAACCTGAAAATCATGGCGCTGTTTGCCGAGGCGCTGCGCAGCGGCGGCGTCGAAGAGCCGGGGCGGCATATTGTGATTGTGCGCGATTTTCTGGCCGTCTGTACACTGGTCAAGCCCACCCCCTGGCAGCCGCAGCAGCTTGAGCAGGTCGCCGAGATGCTCCAGCGCCGCCAATTGACGGGTGTGTGGTTTACCGACATTCCCGAGCGCTACCTGAACCAGCCCGACTGGCTGCCCGGTCCGGAAGGGACGCAGATCGACTGGTATCATTACGCCGCGAGACGACTGTTTGCCGACGATGCGCAGACGTTTATCGACGACTGGTTTTTTGATATTCGCCCGCCGACCGATGATCGCCCGTTCTTTTACGATTTTAGCAAACTACAAACCATCCCGAAGCTGCGCGAGGCCTTCGGCGATCTGTGGCTGACACGCACGGAGATCGCCTTTCTGTTTGTCATTGCCGCACTGGTCGGCGTCGGGATCATCGCGGTAATATTTACGATTGTCCCGCTGTTGTTTGTGCGCCCCGGCTGCGGGCTGCGGACACTTGCCCCGGCGGCGGGCTATTTTACCTGCCTTGGGCTGGGGTACCTGAT
>SKKI01000136.1 GCA_007121565.1 Phycisphaerae bacterium | reverse complement strand
TCGATTCTATTCATCCTGCCGACCAACGGCGGTGAGGCGCTGGTCATCCTGATCGCGATCGTGTTCGGCCTCGTGCTGCCGTTGACACCGGTGCAGATCCTCTGGGTGAACATGGTCAGCGCCGTCACGCTGGCGATGGCCCTGGCCTTCGAGCCGGCTGAGCCGGACGTAATGCGCAGGCCTCCACGGGATCCGAAGGCGCCGATTCTCGGTGGCGTGTTTCTCTGG
Organism: Phycisphaerae bacterium; assembly: GCA_007121565.1. Lineage (GTDB taxonomy): Bacteria > Planctomycetota > Phycisphaerae > Sedimentisphaerales > Anaerohalosphaeraceae > T3Sed10-213. Next base: position 8,089 of record SKKI01000136.1, on the reverse strand, counting down.
CGCATTGGATTCGTCTCCGTGCTGATCGGCGGCGCGACCATCGCCGTGTTTCTTATCGAAATGCGCCTGGGCCTGCCGGTGGAACTGGCGCGGACGATGGCGGTAAATACCCTGGTGTGCGCGCAGGTCTTCTATCTTTTCAACAGCCGGTTCCTGCGCGAATCCAGTCTGTCATTCTCGCGCCTGTTCACCAACCGTGCCGTGTGGCTGGCGGTCGGTGTGCTGGCGGTGCTGCAAATGGGGTTTGTCTATGCGCCGTTCATGCACCGGCTGTTTGGTTCCACCGCATTGGAACTTCGCCATTGGCTAATTCCGTTGGGCATCGGCCTGGCTGTTTTCCTGCTCGTCGAAGCCGAGAAGACCATGTTCCGGCGTTTTGGAACGACAGAGAAACCGGGGGACCTTTCCCCGGAAGAGGCTGCAGACGCCAAACGCAAACACGCGGAGAGGGCCTATGCCTTGTGGGAAAAAGCCGGACGACCCGATGGCCGGGAGCGGGAATTCTGGCACCAAGCCGAGACCGAACTCGCCGCCGAAAGCAAAGCGCCTGCACCAAGCAAAGGAAACACCACCTCCCGATGAAAAGTAATCCAATACGCCCGACAACGAAGCGGTCAGCAAAGAACCGGCCCACCCAAAACCCTCATCCGGAAAAAGAACCTGGCCCGACGAAGGAAACCGTGGCAACGAACATCGCCCCTGTGGTGTTGGAAGAGCGGGCGCTGGAAGGGTGGGAAAACGAAGGCGGCGTGATTCCCAACGTCCCGACTCCCCGACTTTTCACATGAAGAACGAAACGCCGCACCCGGGCCTTACTCCTGCGATCTTGAGCCTGAACGGCGGCTCGTCGAGCCTTCGCTTCACGCTCTTCACGACGGGCGAATCGCTCGCACGGGTTCTGACCGGCAAGTTCGAGCGCATCGGATTGTCTGACGCCGGGTTGTCGTTCACGGACGTCCGCGCGAACCAGAACCACGAGCGCAGGATTGACGCGCCCAACCACGTTGCCTGCATTCCGCTGCTCGTGGAGATGCTGGAGCAAAACGCCTGCGACAGCTCCGTAATCGCCATCGGTTATCGCGTCGTGCATGGCGGCCCCCGTTATCGCGAGGCGCAGCGCATTGATGAGGCAATGCTGGAGGAACTTCGGCGCATCAGTTCCTTTGCCCCGAACCATCTCCCGTCCGCCATCGCGTTGATGGAAGACTTCGCCAAGAAGTTTCCCCAGGCACCGCAGATTGCCTGCTTTGACACTGCATTTCACCACACCATGCCGCGCGTGGCGAAGCTGCTTCCCATCCCGCGCCGCTACGAGGCCAAGGGCGTTCAACGCTACGGTTTCCACGGTTTGTCTTACGCCTATCTGATGGATGAACTCACGCGCCTCGGTGATCCGGCAGCGACGGCTGGCCGCGTTATCCTCGCGCACCTCGGCAACGGCGCCAGCATGGCCGCCGTGCGGGATGGCAAAAGCATGGATACCAGCATGGGCTTCACGCCGGCGGCGGGGCTGATGATGAGCACCCGTTCCGGTGATCTGGATCCGGGACTGGTTGCGTTTCTGGGGCGCAACGAGCAGATGACCGGGACGCAATTTGACCGGATGATTCACCACGAGTCCGGGCTGCTCGGCGTCTCGGAGATCAGTTCTGATATGCGCGATTTGCTCACCCGGCAAGCAACCGACGTTGGCGCGGCGGAAGCAGTGGCGCTGTTTTGTTATCAAGCGAAGAAGTGGATCGGCTCCTTTGCCGCCGCGCTCGGTGGATTGGACACGCTCGTCTTCGCCGGCGGCATCGGCGAAAATGCGCCACTCGTCCGTGCGCGTATCTGTGAAGGGCTGGATTTTCTCGGCATCGTACTGAACGAGGCGCGCAATACGGAGAACGCGTCGCTGATTTCGACGGACGGCGGTCGAGTCGCCGTGCGTGTCATTTGCACCGACGAAGAACTCATGATCGCAAGATCCGTCAGCCGCGTCCTCGGCCATTGACAACACAAAGAAAGCAGTTGAACCATGAAGACAAAGAAACATGCAAAGACTCTCAACCCGGATCTGCTGCGCAAGATTGACGCCTATTGGCGCGCGGCGAACTACCTCTCGGTCGGTCAAATATATCTCTACGACAATCCGCTATTGAAGCAACCGCTCAAGCCGGCGCACATCAAACCGCGCCTCCTCGGCCACTGGGGCACGACGCCGGGGCTGAACTTCATCTACGCCCATCTGAACCGCGTCATCAAGGAACACGATCTGAACGCCATCTACATCACCGGGCCGGGCCATGGCGGACCTGGCCTTGTGGCGAATGCTTATCTCGAAGGAACCTACAGCGAAGTCTATCCCAACATTCCGCAAGACGAGGACGGGATGAAGCGGTTGTTCAAACAGTTTTCCTTCCCCGGCGGCATTCCGAGCCATGTGGCGCCTGAGACGCCGGGTTCCATTCACGAAGGCGGCGAATTGGGTTATTCGCTGTCGCACGCTTTCGGAGCGGCGTTCGACAATCCCGACCTGTTCGTCGCGTGCGTCGTCGGCGACGGCGAAGCGGAGACCGGCCCACTCGCCACAAGCTGGCACTCGAACAAGTTTCTCAATCCGGTCCACGATGGCGCGGTGCTGCCCATCCTGCATTTGAACGGTTACAAGATTGCCGGCCCCACCGTGTTGGCGCGCATTCCGCATGACGAATTGGAAGCGCTCTTCCGCGGTTACGGTTACTCGCCGCATTTTGTCGAGGGCGACGATCCCATGAAGATGCACCAGCTCATGGCCGCCACGCTCGATGTGGTGACGACTGACATCCGGCGCATTCAACGCGACGCCCGCGCGAACGGTTTCAAGAAGCGACCAAGCTGGCCCATGATCATTTTGCGCTCACCGAAAGGCTGGTCCGGACCGAAGGTGGTGGACGGCAAGGAAGCCGAAGGATCGTGGCGCTCGCATCAAGTGCCGATGGGGGACATGAGCCATCCGGGACATGTAAAAGTTCTGGAGAAGTGGCTGAAAAGCTATCGTCCGCGGGAGTTGTTCGACAAAACAGGCAAGCTGCATTCCGAACTCGCCGATCTCGCCCCGAAAGGCGAACGCCGCATGAGCGCCAATCCGCACACCAATGGCGGTCTTCTGTTGCAGGATCTTCGGCTGCCGGATTTCCGCGACTACGCGGTAAAGGTGAAAAACCCAGGCGACGAGCTTGGCGAAGCCACCCGCGTTCAGGGGGTATTCATCCGCGACGTAATCAAACGCAACCCGTCCAGTTTTCGCGTCTTCAGCCCGGACGAGACAAACTCAAACCGCTGGGGTTCGGTGTTCGAGGTGACGGATCGTTGTTCAACGGCGGAAATTCTCCCCGGCGACGATCACGTCGCACCCGACGGCCGTGTGATGGAGATATTGAGCGAGCATCAGTGTGAAGGCTGGCTCGAAGGTTATCTGCTCACGGGCCGTCACGGTTTCTTCTCCTGCTACGAGGCGTTCATCCACATCGTGGACTCGATGTTCAACCAGCACGCCAAGTGGCTGGACGTCGCCGGCAAGATTCCATGGCGTCGGCCCATTGCCTCGCTGAACTACCTGCTGTCGTCGCACGTGTGGCGGCAGGATCATAACGGCTTCAGTCATCAAGATCCCGGCTTCATTGATCTCGTGGCGAACAAGAAAGCTTCGGTCGTGCGCATCTATTTGCCGCCCGATGCGAACACGCTGCTTTCGGTGACGGCTCACTGTCTGCGCAGTCGCGACTACGTGAATGTCATCGTGGCCGGCAAACAACCCACGCCGCAATGGCTCGACATGGACGCCGCCGTCAAACACTGCACCGAGGGCATCGGCGTCTGGCAGTGGGCCAGCAATGACCAGGGGGCGACGCCTGATGTTGTCATGGCTTGCTGTGGCGACGCGCCCACGCTGGAGACGCTCGCCGCCGTCTCGATCATGCGCGAGCATTTGCCCGACCTCAGAATCCGCGTGGTCAACGTCGTTGATTTGATGAAACTCCAGCCTCCAAGCGACCATCCGCACGGCCTGAGCGACAAAGATTTCGATGTGCTCTTCACCAGAGACAAGCCGGTCATCTTCGCCCATCACGGCTATCCGATGCTCATCCACCGGCTCACGTATCGCCGCGCCAATCACAAGAATATCCATGTGCGCGGCTTCAAGGAAGAAGGCACGACCACCACCCCATTCGACATGGTGGTGATGAACGAGCTCGACCGTTTCCATCTCGTTGCCGAGGTGATCAATCGCGTGCCCACGCTTGGCCCGCGCGCGGCCTATGCCAACCAAGCTCTGCGCGACAAACTCATCGAACACAAGCAATACATTGCCGAACACGGCGAAGACATGCCCGAGATTCGGAACTGGAAATGGAGCAAACCAAAATGAATACGCAACTGCTTATAGACACCGCAAGGGCGATGGTTGCCGACGACACGGGCCTGTGTTGGCGATGAATGAAAGCCATCCGACGTGCAACAAACGATTTGCCATACTGGGTATTCCCCAGACCGAGGAGGCCCGACGCGTGTATCGGGAATTGATTATCACCACGTCCGGACTCGGCGAGTCCATCAATCTCCCTTCCGCGCAATTTGAAGGTCGGGGGGAGTCCCTGCCCTCCGGTGTTAGGGGTGTGGAAAGGATAAACCTATCGCTTCATTTCGACGGCGTTTTCCTTTTCCGGCTGCGGTGATCCTTAACCAGAATGGTGATGACAAGCCAGAAGCCGCCCGTGGCCGCCAGTAGAAAGCAGAGAATGGCCAGGCCTGGATAACCAAACAGCTGGAAACCGCTCTCCACCCGCATCAGTAAGGATGCACCCATGATCAGCGCTCCGAGCACGATGCCGGTGGTGATGCGGTTGGCGATCTTTTGGAAGCCTTCCATCACCAGATTCGCATCCACGGCTTTGATCTTCACCTCCAGCTTCTGATCCGCGATCGCATCCATGATGCGGTTCAGGCGTGAAGGCAGGCCGCCAACGAAGTCTTTCACCTCCAGCAGCGAGGCGAAGAGGTTGCCCCGGGTGGCATCCTTCATCATGCGCCGGGAGATCAACTCTCCCATATTGCGGCGAATGGAGGCATTCGGATCAAAGGTGGGGTCGAGGATCTTGCCCACTTCGTCGAGTTGCAGCAAGGTTTTGCCGAGGAGTGTCAGGTCACCCGGCACATGCAGGCCGTTCTCGGCCGCGTTGCTCGCGACCTCCAGGAGCATGGTGCCCACATTGAGCTGGTGCAGGCCTTGATCCTGGCTCTCGGCAAAAAGCCGGCTTATGCGACTGTGGAACTCCTCCTGCTTAAAGTTTTCATCTTTCTGGCTGAAGCGGATCACGAGATCTGCGGCGTCACCGCCCTTTCCTTCACTGATCGCCAGCAGGAGATTGACAAGGTTCTTCTGCATCGTCGGCGTGGTGCGCCCGACCATTCCGAGATCCAGCAACGCGATGTGGCCGTCGTCGGTGAGGAAGACATTGCCGGGATGAGGGTCGGCATGAAACAAGCCATCCAAAAGCACCTGCTTCAGGTAGGCTTTGAAGAGAGTCTCCGCCAATTCAACGCCGTCAATCTCCATACGCGCGAGAGAACTGACGCTGGTGATATTCCGGCCACTGACATGCTCCATGGTGAGCACGCATTTTGTGCTGTAATCCGCCACCGGTTGCGGCACCTGGATGAGTTTGAAATCCTTGAGATTCTCACCTACGGCTATGAGGTTCTGCGCCTCGCGTTCATAGTTCAGCTCATGCTGGATGGTGACGCGAAATTCCTCCACGATGGTGACAAAGCGGTAGCGTCGGCCCGTGGCGGTGTGCGCGTCGAGAAACGCGGCGATGTCCGCGAGCACTTCAAAGTCCTCCGCGATCTGCGAGCGGATATTGGGCCGCTGAACCTTTACCACGACGAGACGGCCATCACGCAGGACTGCCGAATGCACCTGACCCAGCGAGGCGGCTGACAGGGGCTCACGATCGAAACTGGTAAATGCCTTGGAAAGGCGCACGCCCAGCTCTTCCGTCACGATCTGCTCCACTTCTTCAATGGAAAAGGGCTTCACCTTGTCCTGCAACCGAGCAAGCGCCTTCAGGTAGCGTTTCGGCAGCAAATCAGGCCGGCCGGAGAGAACCTGACCGAGCTTCACATAGGTCGGCCCCATGGCTTCAAGGTCGTCAGCCAATTGATCCGGCGTGGTCTTGCCATCGCCCACAGGCTCCAGCTCTTTGGGATCGATCTCATCAAGTTTGTCCTTATGCCGCACCAGATCCGAGCGCCCATATTTCCAGAAGATTCTGGCGATTTCCTTGTAGCGTTTGAGATGTTTTGGGCTGAGCTTCATGTGCGTTCCGTGACGTGAGGTCTTGGGACATTATATTATAGCTCATCTTGAACCGCGGCGTCTATGGGTCGAAACCCGACTTCACAGCGCTCTGCGGATCGGCGCATGGGTTCCTCGCCCGACCGCTATCACCGATCGAATTGAAAGAGGCGGGCGTCGGGATGTTTTTTTCCCTGAATGGAATCCCTGACAATTTTTCGGCGGCAATGACGCTGTCGGTGATTTCGTTCCCTCCGAAATCGAGTGTGAAAAAGCAACGCGGCGATTCGGGAAGAAAGCGATCAATTTCCGACCGGACATTGACCCCATTCGCGGCATTTGAATTCCGCTTAGAGCTCGGTTTTGTCGCTCATCCATTGTCGAGCGTCCTCGAAATTTTGTTTCAGGTTGTCATAGGCATCGCGAGTGGTGGCTTTGACCGTGTCCCAGGTGGAGGCGGTGGCATCTTTGAGTTCGTCTATACGGGCATGGAGAAGGTTGGCCTGGTGGCGAAGCTCGTCGAGCCGGGGCGTGGCGGCGGCCCTTGCTTCCGCGCTCGATCTCGCCATGCGGGCCGCGAGTTCATCAATGCTGCGATTGATGTCCTCCAGTTCCTCCTCCATCGACGCGATGAACTCAGTCTTCTGCTCGTAGGTGTACGCTGCGAAGTCCTTCGTTGCGTCACCAACAGCCGTTTCGGTGCGGGTCGTTTGCTGCCCGGTGGTTTCCATCTCGGAATCCAATGTCTCCTCGGCGGATGGTTTGCAGCTGACGACAAAAAGGAAGCAAAGAACGGTGAGTCCGGATAAAAATATGATGTATTTCATTTCAACAGTATAAGCTTTGCCGCGCCGACACAAAATGGGGTCTAGTCCCACCCCACGGCCCGCGGATCCCGGAGAATCAGGGACGTTGCAGACATGCCTCCCAACGGCATACGCCATGGCCATTTTTCCAGACAATTATACTGTGCGTCATCAAGTTTTTCGAAAACAGCGGATATCCCGTGATTGTGGCGACCGGGTTTATCCCGGGAGATCCGGGGACCCGGAGAATCGGGGGATAAACCCCCTCGCTACGAAGAAATCCGAAAACTTGATGACGGAGAGTATAATCCGTGCCTGAGGGCGGGTTTCACCCCATGGTGACGATCCCCGGGACGTGTTATGCTGCGAACCATGAACTTAATCATTCTATTGATCGTGCTCCTGCTCCTTTTCGGCGGCGGCGGCTTTTATTTCGGTGGCCCCGCCTTTGGCGGCGGCGCACTTGGGCTGATCCTTGTGGTTGCCCTGATCGTCTATGTGATGGGCGGCTTTCGCGGCGGACGGGTCTGAGCGCGGTTCCGTTTTTTAAATCTCGACGACCTGACCCGTGTAATCGGACGCCTCGGGGAATCCCTCATCCGCTTCGCGGGGGGGACACCGAGGTAAACCCTGATGTTGCAAAAATCGCAGAAGTTCGGACTTCGGCGAGCTCAGTCGAGCCGCTGGCAAGCTTACAGTCCCGCCGAAGGGAAATGAGTGGAGCGAATCGGGAGCGGACCCAAAACCGGCGCAGGGATAGTACTGGAGTATCCCGGCAAGCCGGGACCGCCACGGCGGGCTTGTGCGATTTAGTGTTCTGGCAAACCCCATTTATTGTGAGGTTTTGAAAATTGCCAATAATTTTCAAACGCTCATGGACAAGAGTAGCTTACATGCCTTTTGCCAGAACGCGTTTGCAACGTTAGGGGGAACTGGAGATATGGCGATCGAGGACTGGGATGCT
>SKKI01000081.1 GCA_007121565.1 Phycisphaerae bacterium | reverse complement strand
TTTGGTCGAGTCGATGATCAAGCGGGATGCCGCGATGAAAGATTCCGGCGCGATCATCCCGGGCTTTGGCGGCATACTGGATGTGATCGACTCGCCGCTGGCCACGGCCCCGGCGGCCTTTGTCGTGTTTTGGTTTGTGTTGGCCTAACTGACAGGAAGCGTTTTTGGAACTAAAAATACAACTTGAATCGACCGCGCAGCGGCTGGAACTGTTCGGCCAGGCCGATGCGCATCTGCGTCTGATTCGCGATACACTCAACGTCCAGATCGGGGCGCGCAACGGCACCGTCATTCTCAACGGCGGCGCGACCGCGGTACGGATGGCCGCCGATGTGATTGACCGCATGCAGAAACGGCTCATCGAACGCGGGCGGCTGACCGCCTCGGATGTGCGGGAACTGATGAGCCAAAGCGAAAACCAGATCGCCCCGACCCGCAACGATGTGATCGAGGTCTACTCGCACAAGGGCGTTATCGAGCCGTTCACCAAAGGTCAGCTTCATTACATTGAAGCGATGGCCAACAATGACCTGACATTCTGCACAGGGCCGGCCGGCACCGGCAAGACCTATCTGGCGGTGGCGATGGCGGTGGCGATGCTCCGCCGCAAACAGATTCGCAAGATCGTGCTGGCCCGACCGGCGGTCGAAGCGGGCGAGCGGCTGGGGTTTCTGCCCGGCGACCTGCAGGCCAAAGTCAATCCCTACCTGCGTCCGCTGTTTGATGCGCTCGAAGAGATGATGGAATTCGGCCAGATGCGCAAGTTTATGGAGATGGACATCATCGAGATCATCCCCCTGGCGTTTATGCGCGGCCGCACGCTCAACGAGGCGGTCGTGATCTGCGATGAAGCGCAGAATACCTCCACCTCGCAGATGCTGATGTTCCTGACCCGGCTGGGGCGAAGCTCCAAGATGATCGTCACCGGCGATATCACGCAGGTCGATCTGGTCGACGGGCAGGTCAGCGGGCTGGTCGATGCGGTCCGCACGCTCGGCGGCATCAAGGGCATCGGCGTGGTGGAACTGGAAAAAGGCGACATCGTTCGCCACAAACTCGTTCACAAGATTGTACAGGCCTATGACGAAAAAAAACAGGGCAAGTCGTCGTTGCGCCGGGAGTGACCCATGGCGGTAGCCAAGAAAAAAGTCAGTGTACGCCGGCAGCGCGTCCGCGAGTCGAAAGCCTCGGAGCGATTCGGCCGGCTGGCCGCGGTGGTCAACAGTCCGCTGCCGGTGGGACTGTTAATTCTGGCGTGCTTTATCACCGCGACAGTGGTGATCATGAGCCTGGATACCGGCCATGAAGATTTTTATGCCGAGACGTTCAGGATTTTCCGGCCCGGGCCGCAGATTGCCGCGCTGGCAGTGATCGTCGGTATCATCGCCGTTGGAGCGGCGATATATCTGTATGCTTACAAACCCCAAATCATCGCCCGCCCCACTCGGGCGATGGCCCTGGCGGGACTGTTTTTGCTGCTGCTGGCGGCAACGCGGCTATTGTCGCTGGCGCAAAACTGGATGTACCTGGCGACCGGCTCGGCAGTGGCGTGCGCGATTGTGCTGACCATCGCCTATGATCAGCGGTTCGCGATCGGGATGACGATGTTTTACGCGATGCTGGCCTGCTTTGCCGTCGGGCAGATTGCGACGATCGAGCTGTTTTTGACGATGATGGCCGGGACGATGGTCTGCTGTTTCAGTCTGGGCGAGATTCGCACGCGCAAGAAGCTGATCGAGGTGTCGGCATTTGCGACGGTTATCGTGTTTATTACAGCACTGGCTCTGAATGTTGTCCAGAGCCTTCCGATGCGGCAAAGTTTGTTTAATTCCGGCGTGGCGGCGGGTGCGACGTTTGCCGTCGGGGTGATTTTGCAGGCGTTTTTGCCGATCATCGAATCGGCCTTCGGCATCGCTACGAGCATGACGCTGCTGGACTACAGCGACGCCAACCAGCCGCTGCTGCGCAAGCTCGCGATGGATGCCCCGGGCACATTCAGCCACAGTTTGCTGATCGGCTCGGTGGCCGAAAGCGCCGCCGAAGCCATCGGGGCCAACGGCCTGCTGTGCCGGGTCGGGGCGTACTATCACGACATCGGCAAGATCAACAAGCCGACGTATTTTGTGGAAAACCAGATGGGCCTGGCCAGTCGTCATGAGCAGCTCTCGCCGGCGATGAGCCAGTTGGTGATTGTCGGGCATGTCAAGGACGGTATCGAAATTGCCAAAGAGTACGGCCTGCCGGTGGTGCTGCGGCAGTTTATCGAGACCCATCACGGCACGACGCTGATGGAGTATTTTTACAACGAAGCCCGTAAAAAACAGGACGACCGTCAATCGCCGGTCTCCGAGTCGGAGTTTCGCTATCCCGGCCCCAAGCCGCGCTCCAAAGAGGCGGCGATTGTGATGCTGGCCGATGCCGCCGAAAGCGCCGCCCGAACCCTGACAGACACCTCACCGACGAAGGTCGAAACGATGGTACATAACATCGCGATGAAGCGGCTGCAGGACGGGCAGTTTGACGAATGCGAACTGACGCTGCGCGAGCTGAGCCGCATTGAGACCAGCCTGTCCAAATCGCTGGCGGCGCATCATCACGGTCGGGTGGCCTATCCCAAACTGGACGAGACGCCGCCGGAGAACGGCCGCAGCGGTCAGAACGGCCAGGCGGCCATAAAACTCGCTGAACAGGATGATCGCTGATGAGCGAAAGCAGCCCGTGGGACATTCGGTTTGACGTGCAGGTCGAGGCCCTGCCGGCCGATCTTCAGACGCTGCGCAGGACGGCGCAGGCGGTTCTGCATTACGGGTCGGTGTCCCAGGCGGCAGTGACGGTGACGCTTGTCGGCGATGCGCAGATGCGCCGGGTCAATCGACAGTTTCTCAACGAGACGTCCACGACGGATGTAATCAGCTTTGATCTGACAGACGAATTTGAAGCGTCGCGCGTCTTTGATCTGATCGTCAACAGCGACCTGGCCGTCCAGCAGGCCCGCCGGCGCGGCCACAGCCCTGAGGCGGAGCTGGCCTTGTATATCGCCCACGGCCTGCTGCATCTGCTGGGCTTTGATGACGGCTCGCCCGACGAGGCGCGCCGGATGCACGACACCGAAGACGACCTGTTAACACAACTGGGATTTGATCGGGTCTATTACAGTCGATCCCCAAACGCCGAATCATAGGGCAAGCGGTTTGCCCGCCGGCGATATACAGTTTGTAACGATGGCAATAGAAAGGCAATGATATCGTGGACGATGTGGGTTGGTCAGTTGTCCTGATTAGTGTGTTCACTGTTATTTCGCTGTTCTTTGCGCTGCATATGCTTGCGCTCAGTTCACTGTCGCGGATGAAGCTGCAGGAGGGGTTTCGCCAGGCCGGGCGTCAGGAGCAGATGGAGATTTTTCTTCACGACATTGAGCCGATGGCGCTGACCTGCGGATTTTTTCGTGTGGCGGCCAATACGGCCATCATCCTGCTGCTGGCCGGGCTGTTTGTCGAACGGCATTACGCAGTTACTTTTTTGGCGGCGGTGGCGGTGCTGGAGATATTCAACCTTGTCATTCCCCACGCCTGGGCCAAGCACGCCGGCGGGTTTATCCTGCCGCATACCTGGGCACTGCTGAGGCTGCTGATGTGGGTGATGCGGCCGGTGCTGTATCTGTTTGGCCTGCACGAGCGGCTGGTGCGGCGGCTGGCGGGCGTGCCGGAGGCCGACCCCGAACAGCAGCAGGAAGAAATGCAGGAAGAGATCCTCAGCTTTGTCGAGCAGGGCCGCAAAGAAGGCGTGGTCGACAAGGAAGAGGTCGAGATGATCGAGAACGTGCTGGAGCTGGGCGAGACGGCGGCCGATGAGATCATGACGCCGCGCACCGACCTGATCGCCGTCAGCGCCGATGCCGACCTGGCGACGGTGCTGGAGGTGATTCGCCGCGCGGGCCATTCGCGGCTGCCGGTCTATGAAGAGACGATTGACAACATCGTCGGGCTGATTTATGCCAAAGACCTGCTCGATGAAATCGGCAAAGACGATACGGACTTTCGGTTGCGTGAGCGGATGCGGCCGGCGTATTTTGTGCCGGAGAGCAAGCCGCTGCGCGATCTGCTGCACGAATTTCAAAATCAGAAGCTGCACTTTGCCGTGGTGCTGGACGAATATGGGGGCACGGCCGGGGTGGTGACGATTGAGGACATTCTCGAAGAACTGGTCGGTGAGATTACCGACGAATTTGAAAAGCCCGCCAAAGAATCGTTCCGCAAAATCGACGAGGAAACCTTCGATGTGGATGCCCGGATGGATATCGGCGATGTCAACGATGCGCTGGAGATCGATCTGCCGGACGAAGAGGATTATGAAACCGTCGGCGGGTTTGTGTTTTCGCACCTGGGGTACATCCCCAAAACGGGCGAATCGTTTACCTTCAACGCGCTGTCGTTTACGATTATGGCCGCCGGGCCGCGCAGCATCAAGCATCTGCGGATTCGCAAGCCGGTGCCGGAAACCAAAGCGGGCTAAAATCGCGCGATGAGCCCCCCATCCAGGGATGGATGAAAAATGTCAACAATTAAAGACCAGGCAATTTGTTTGCGTGCGGTCAACTACTCCGAGACCTCACAGGTCGTGACGCTGCTGACGCGCGACCACGGCAAGATCGGCGCGATGGCCAAGGGCGCGCGGCGGGCCCGGTCCGCTTTTGACGGGGCGATCGAGCCGTTTGCCTATGGGCAGGCAATGTGGATTGCCTCGCCGTCTGCCCAAAAGCTGGATATCCTGACCGAGCTTGTCCAGTCGCCGCGCTTTCGTTTGCTGCGCACGAACCTGTCGGCGATGCACGCCGGGCTCTTTGCGCTGGAATTGACCGAGGCCTTTTGCCAGTCGCACGATCCGCACCCGGCGCTGTTTGACGCCCTGGCTGCGGCATTGGACCATCTGACACGGTGCCAGAGGCGGGACTCTGTGCTGGCTGTGTTGATGGATTACCAACTGACGCTACTGGATGAGGCGGGCATCGCGCCGGTGCTGGATGCTTGCGCCAATTGCGGCATGATCGCAAAGACACTGCCCCGGGAGCTGTACTTCAGCAGCGCCGCCAACGGCCTGCTGTGCGGCGGCTGCGAACAGAGCTTTTCCGAAAAGCGTCGCATCAGCGCAGCCTGCGCGGCCGCTCTCAATCGCCGTCTGTCTGCCGAAAATGCACCCGGCAACGCGCTGTCCGAAGCCGAGCACCTGCTGATTTATCACTTTACCGAACTGCTGGGCCGGCCTGCAAAGATGAGCAAATATTTTGTTTCGCGATAACAATGTAAACGCTTTTATGAAAGGAAAGAAATGACTGATAGAAGAGGTTTTCTCAAGAGTACGATGGCAGGAACAGCCGGACTTATTATCGGTTCTTCGGCGACTAAGACGTTTGGCGAAGACTCAGGATTGATAGAGGTTTCACCTGCTGACGCACAGCCAACCCGTATTACAAACGATGTTGATGTACTCGTTGTCGGCGGCGGAACTGCCGGTACGATCGCGGCAATTCAGGCTGGACGCGCAGGTGCATCTACTTTAATCGTGGAACGCGACAGCCTCCTTGGCGGAACGATTACGACCGGCGGTGTGTCATTTCCCGGCTTGTTCGATGCTTGGGGTGAGCAGATAATTGCCGGCATCGGCTGGGAACTCGTACGCGACTGCGTTTTATTGGACGGCGGAAGTTTTCCGGATTTTTCAGACTTTCCCGGCTCGGACCGGCATTGGAGAAACCAGTTACGCATCAACCCGTTCCTTTATTCCCTTATGGCCGAAGAGAAATGTGAGCAGGCAGGTGTCGAGATCGCATATTACGAATTCCCTCTGTCGGTTACGGCAACAGATAGTGGCTGGCACGTGAATTGCGTCGGTTTTGGAACCCAGCGTACCGTCAATTGCAAGCAGATCGTTGATTGCACAGGCGGCGCGGAGGTTGTGGCAATGGCAGGTTATAGCAGACTTCGAGAAAGCGAAATACAGCCGGGAACGCACAATTATCAGTTAGATACAGCAACTAACCCTGGACGTTCCAGGCTTAATGGGGGGTTTGCTTATGTCTGCGATGCCGATTCGTCCAATTCCCGAACGCTAACTGCTACAAATCTGAAAGGGCGAAAGGCTCTGCTTGCAAGAGTTCGCAGTGGCAACCACCGCCTGATGCACATGCAGCCAGAGGTCAGCGTACGTGAAACCTACCGCATTGACGGCGAAACGGTTATTACGGTAGATGATTACTTGTCAGGCCATTATTTTGAAGATTCAATATGCAACGCATATTACCCTGTTGATCTTCATCGTTGTGGCAGCAGTATCTACAAGAAATATCATACCGACGGCGCTTTTCCGAAAATCCCGCTAAGTGCACTTGTCCCAAAATCAAGCACCAATATAATTGTAGCGGGCCGCTCTGTTTCCAGTGATCGGCTGGCAAACTCGGGGTTGCGTGTTCAGGCGTCCTGTATGGCGATGGGGCAGGCAGCCGGTGCCGCAGCCGCCCTTGCAGCAGATCGTGACACGACCCCTTTGTCGCTGCCGATTGACGACATTCGCACGCTTCTGCAAGAGCATGATGCAATCATTCCAGTGGACCCGAACGCGATGAGTTAAGCAATACTACAGAATGCGACGACAAAGAGTCTAATTAAAGCAGGAAAGGAGAAAGCAATGACTCAACAGAAGAAACAAGACGGATGGAACCCCTATCTGGCCGGGGCACTGGTGGGGCTGCTGGCGACCGCCTCGGTGTGGGTGACGACCGAGCGGCTCGGCAGGAGCAGCTTCCTGGGCGCATCGACCACATTTGTCCGCGCCGCCGGCTTTATCGAGCGCAGCATCTCGCCGCAGCGGGTGCAAGACAACACGTACTACCAGCAGACCGGCCTGGCATTCGACTGGCAGTTTATGGTGGTCGCCGGCATTTTCATCGGCGCCCTGATCGCCTCGCTGACCGACAAAAGCTGCAAGCTCGAAAGCGTGCCGCCGATGTGGCAGGCGCGTTTTGGGTCATCGATAGCCAGGCGCGCGGTCTTTGCTGTGCTTGGGGGTATGGTGGCGATGGTCGGCGCGCGGATGGCGGACGGCTGTCCCAGCGGCCACGGCCTCAGCGGTGTGATGCAGTTATCGGTCAGCGGCCTGACCGCGATGGCGATGTTTTTCGCACCGGCCATCCTCGCGGCCCATTTCATTTACAACAGAAAGGGGGCCCTATGAACCAGGCACAAGTGATCGGACTGATAACCGGCCTGCTGTTCGGCTTTCTGCTGCAAAAGGGGCGCGTGCTTCGCTTTGAAAAACAGATCGGCGCGTTGCGGCTCAAGGATATGACCATCCTGAAGTTTATGCTCTCGGCGATCCTGGTCGGGATGGTGGGCATTTACCTGCTCAACGACTTGGGTATCATCACGCTGAGTCACAAACCGATGAACCTCGGCGCGGTGCTGATCGGGGGCGTGCTCTTTGCCCTGGGCTGGTCGGTGGCGGGCTACTGCCCCGGCACTTCCGTCGGCGCCGTCGGCGAGGGG
Source organism: Phycisphaerae bacterium (assembly GCA_007121565.1). GTDB lineage: Bacteria > Planctomycetota > Phycisphaerae > Sedimentisphaerales > Anaerohalosphaeraceae > T3Sed10-213. Next base: position 831 of record SKKI01000081.1, on the reverse strand, counting down.
CGCTGGCACGCGGTGTTTGCGATTGCCGGGATGCTGCTGGGCGCGTCGGTGTATGCCCAGTTGTATCCGTTTTTCGATTCCACGGTATTGGCCTGGAAGGATTTCGGCCCAATCGGTCTGCCCGAAACGCTCGGCGTTTCACACTGGGTGGTTATCCCGATCTTCTGGGCAGGCGTCCTGGGACTGTTTGCGTTTTTTGAAAAGAAAGGTCTGTAACCGAGTTATCTGATCAACGGAAGGAATTATTTTGATGACACACTATGATGTAGATGTCGCGGTCATCGGCGCCGGTACCGCCGGGCTGGTCGCGATGCGGGAAGTTCAAAAAGTAACCGACCGGGCTGTACTGATTCAGGACGGGCCGATGGGCACCACCTGCGCCCGGGTCGGGTGTATGCCCTCGAAGGTACTGATCCAGACGGCTGACGACTTTCACCGGCGCACGCTGCTGGACAAAAAAGGCATTCGCAACGGCAACCAACTCCAGGTAGACAGCGCCGCGGTGATGCGTTATGTGCGCACACTGCGCGATCGGTTTACCGGTGGGATGGTCGACAAGACACGCCGCCTGGGCCAACAGCTCATTGAAGGCCGGGCGCGGTTTGTGGATGTCAATCGGCTCGAGGTCAATGGCCGTATCATCACGGCCAAACGCATCATCATCGCAACCGGCTCGCGCCCCATCGTCCCGGCGCCCTGGCAGGCCTTCGGCAGCCGCATCCTGACCAGCGACACGCTGTTTGAAATCGACACGCTGCCGCCGGCGATGGCGGTGATTGGCGCAGGGGCCATCGGCGCCGAACTGGGCCAGGCCCTGGCTCGACTGGGCGT
>SKKI01000047.1 GCA_007121565.1 Phycisphaerae bacterium | reverse complement strand
GGGCAGCCACACAATCCACTCACGGCGAATGTGCCACTTATGCTGTTGGGCGATCCAGTCGATGACTGCGTCAACGTCAGCCGGTCGCGCAACTGCGTAGCCGAACACGCCGTGCGCGACGCGCCGCCGAAGCGCTTCGGCAATCGGCTCGGCGCAGCGAAAATCCATATCCGCCACCCACATCGGCAGAATATCCCGTCCGCGATAGCGTGACCATTTCAGACTGTCGGTCTCGGTGCGATCCGGGCAAGTCCCGAACCGGTCGGGTTGAGGGCGGCGATCGGTCATTGACTTGGCTGGACGGCTACCTCGAGTGGGGTCGGCGGTAATTGTTGCGATTGCCGGTGCCGGCTGTCTGCAATTCTGTCGTGGAGCCGTTCTCGTGTTTGCCGAAGATCATCCGGCCCGCCGAGGTCTGCAGCGCGCTGGTGACGACGAAATTGATCGTCTGCCCGATGCGGTTGTGAGCGTTCTCGACAACGACCATCGTGCCATCCTCCAGATAGCCAACGCCCTGGGTGGCCTCTTCGCCCGGGCGGATGATCTTGACCCGCATGGTCTCCCCGGGCAGGGTCACGGTCTTTAGCGCGTTGGCCAGGTCATTGATGTTAATCACGTCCACGCTGCGAAGCGAGGCGACTTTGTTCAGGTTGAAATCATTGGTCACCAGCCGGCCGTCGCAGTTCTTGGCAAAGGCAATCAGCTTCTGGTCCACCTCGGTATCCGCGTCCAGGCCGGGCGGCGGCGTATCGTCTATTTTGACTTCGATCCCAGGGCTGTTTTGCAGTTTTTTCAGGATATCCAGCCCCCGACGTCCGCGGTTGCGTTTGATTTTGTCACCGGAATCGGCCACCAACTGAAGCTCATTGAGCACAAATCGCGGCACAATCAGCGGGGCGTCAAACAGTTTGGTCTCTGCGATGTCGGCGATGCGACCGTCAATGATCACGGAGGTGTCCAGCACCAACGGGCGCAGGCCTTTGGTCTGACGGGAAAACTCGATATACGGGATGATGGTGCGAAAATCGTCCTTGGTCCGCAGAACTATGCTGATGCACAGATAAACGATGCAGGTGCCCACCAGCCAGATCGCCATATTCAGCGTTTTTTCCTCCAGCTCAAAATAGATGATATTGACCATCTGGATGACTCGGCTCAGTGCCCAACTGATCGACATCCCGATCAGCAAACCGAAAAAGATAGCCGCCAGGGCCGACAAAGATTTTTTGGGCGTCAGCCATTCGATGATAATCACCACCACCGCCAGGACAAGGCCCATCGCAAATACATTGATGTCCTGCGGGGTGCGCGCCGTTTCGGTTAAGCCGACAAAAAGGAAGGCCGTCGCTGTAACAAAAAACAAAAAGCGGATGAAATACAATAAGATCATACTGTTCCTTTCAACTATAATTCACGTCTTATATAAAAATAATGGTATTTTACTGCTCAATTTATTTTACCGTTTAATAGGCGAATATGCAATCCTAATGTTCTTAATAATCGGCATTCCAAGCGGCGCAGGTTGGCTAAAGATTCGGAAAAATGCGTAAAATGGCGAGGATATTCACAGATTTGTCGCGATAAGGAGTCTGGAATAGTTTTATATTTTGGGTCATCAGGAGGGTGACGTTAAGCCGGCAGGGCAAATAGTCGATGCTACATCGGATATGTCCGCGGTTGTGTCAACCGTGATTTTAGGCGTTGCTATGAAAATTCGCTCTGCGAAGACAATTTGGCTTGGACTGCTGTGCGTCGGGGTTCTGGGATACTTGCTCCTGCTGGGGCAGGTCAATATCCGTCAATTTCAATCCAAACTGACCGGGCACTATCAGAACAACCTGCTTCACCTGGCCCAGGCGTCCCAGCGGCATTGCGGCGATCTGCTTGCTCTTTTATCGGAGCAGTTGCGCCACACGGCCGATCAATTGTATCTCTTTCAGGACGATTTTGACCTGGCACAGGCGGGCGCAGGTCTGAAGGCATTTTCACTCGATGCGGGGATGTTTTCGTTGGCTCGCACCGATGCGCATGGCACTGTCATTGAGCACTTCGGCGACAGGGATTCGCCAGAGGCTTTTTCGCATCAAACGCTGTTAGACGATTATCGCCGGGCTCGTTCGCCGTTGGATGAGGTGACGGTGTTCATCGAGGGCGCTTCGGCTTCGCCGTATCTGGTGATGGTATATCCACTCTCGCAAGAGGCGGCCCCTCAAGGGGCCCTGGTACTTCAATTATCACTCGAGGCGTTGCTCAAACGGCTGGACCACAAGCAGACGGATCGAGATATGAGCACCACGCTGATCAGCGGCCAGGGCAAGATACTTTCCGCTCAACAGTCTGATGATGGCGCTTTTGTATTCTGGTCAATTTGCCCGCAGCAGGCGTCGGCCCGATTTCTGCTGGCAGATATAGATCATCGGCGCGGCGGGGTCGGGATGTTTCAGTGCGGCCGGCACGCCCAAGGCACGCCGCGGCACTTTCTAGCGGGGCACTGGCCGCTGGAGGCAGTGCAATCACCGTGGTCGATTGCGGTGATTCAGGATGACGATGCCATCCAGGCAACCGTCGCAGACCATGCCCGCAGTATTCAATTGGGGATGGTTTGTCTGTTCTGGGCGGTGTTTCTGATCTGGCTGCTGTTTTATCGCAGCGCCCAGCGCGGTACGATCCAGGAGCAGCAGACGGCGCTGGGACGCGCGACCGATGAGCTGCAGGATTTGTCCGAGCAACACCGCGTTACCTGCCAGGAGCATGAGCGGCAGACAGCGCTGTATCGCAGCCTTCTCGATGCCGTGCCGATGGGATTGTACTGGAAGGACGCTCAAGGCCGGATGATCGGCTTGAACAGGGAGTACGCCCGTATGACCGGATGCGAAGGAACAGATGCGCAGGCAGTGCCTGAACAAACGGATTCGCTCGAGCAGCAGCAGACCGGGGTGCCGCTGGATATGGAAGTGATGAACAAAGGCATCGAACTGCTCTTTTTGCCGCAGACGTATTCTCCCGGCGGCAGACTGAGCCATTACCTGGTTTCTAAAATACCCGTCAAAGATGACAAGGGTGCCGTCAGTGGCTTGCTGGGCAGCATTCTGGAAGAAGAGCGCATCAAAGCCACACAAAAGCGACGCATCTGCACATTTCTCCGCAGCGATTGCGCCGCTGAGACACTGTCGATACCGTTGCTGATGGTCGACAGACTGGGGGTTGTCCAGCACGCCAACGGCGCATTCTGGAAACGGTTTAATGCACCGCCGCCATCGGAAATACAGAAACTCGATCAACTGCTCGGGCCGGACATCGCGAAGGTCTTTGAGCGATATATCCGCGATTTCAGCGAGACGGTGACGGTCGAGGCGAAGCATTTTCATGTGCGCTGTCGACAAGGCTGGTTTTGGGTGACGGCTCAGCCGGTTCATGCAGAGGGCCGGCTGAAGGGAGTTTTGCTGCTGCTGGCCGATTTGCCGGAACACAAGCAGACAGATTCAACGATTGAAAATTCGGCGCCTCCGGCCGCATTGCCGACCGAGACGCCGCTGCAAAACAGGCCTGACAACCAGGAGACTAACCCGATGCCGCAACACGACACGCCTGCCCGTATTTTGATTGTCGACGATGTTCAGGAAAATGTGATGCTCCTTGAGATAATCCTTTCGCGGCTGGGCTATACCGCAGTCAAGTGCTCCGGGGGGCGGCAGGCAGTCTCGCTGTGCGGGCAGGAGAGCTTTGACCTTATCCTGATGGATATTCAGATGCCCGACCTGAACGGCCTGGAGGCGACCCGCCAGATTCGAGCCGACAGTCTTAACAGCGGCATTCCGATTATCGCGATGACCGCCTCCGATCAGAAGGATGACGAGTTCGCGGCGATGGATGCCGGCTGTGACGGCTATCTGACCAAGCCGATCAACCGCAAACAGCTCGAACAGAAGATATGGCGAAGCCTGGCAAAAAAACGGCAGATTGAGAAAGCCGAAAACGGATGCGACATAACCTCATTTTTGGACGGCGACCCGGACTATTATAAGACCATCGAAACCTTTGTGAGCAACCTGCCCGGCCGCATTGACGAAATGCGCGATGCGCTCAACAAGCAAAACCTGGAGGATCTGGCCTTTAAGGCCCACGCGCTGAAAGGTTTGGGCGGATTTGCGGGTTTTGCCGTGTATACCGACAAGGCCGCTCGACTTGAACAGACCATCCGCGAGCAGGATATCGATAAAATCCAGGCCCAAATTGATGAGATGGTCCGGTTGTGTGTACGCACGAAGATAAACACCGATAAACAATGAAGCAACGGCCTTTACGCTGACCGCGTTGAAAAATCGCAAAAAAATACTTGACGCCGCACCGTAAAAAGATAAGATACAAATTCTTTGCGGATGTGGCGGAATTGGCAGACGCGCAGGCTTCAGGTGCCTGTGGGCATTAGCTCGTGGAGGTTCGACTCCTCTCATCCGCATTGGGTTTTTGGGCCAAAAACAATGTTTTTTAACCCCTTGCAAAACAAGTCCTTAACGCTTGCCGGTTAACAACTTACATACCATTGCAACAAGGAACCATACCCGTTTCAACGGTGTTGCCAAGACTAATCAATGGTTGGAATCCAGGATATTTACCCTCTATATCTCATCTGAAATCCTCAAAACAAAGCCGACGATTTTGCGGTAAGGCTTGTTCTCGGGCTGGATTTATGCTATAAGGCCGTCTGTATTGAGTATTTTTTGGATTCTGTGAACCCCCCTTGCCCAGCAGCAAGATAATTGGAGAGTATAATGGCACATTTGTTTATTAGGGATATTCAGCCCGGCCAGACGCTGCAGGAGACCTATATGGTTTCTCAGCCGGTGCTGCGGCATACCAGCCGGGGCGATTTGTATATCGCGATGTTTTTGTCCGATAAGACCGGCAAGGCCAACAGCCGCATCTGGCAGGCCACCGAAGAGCTGTACCAAGCCATCCCCAGCGAGGGCTTTGTCCGCATACGGGGCAAAAGTGAACTGTACCAGGGCAAGCTTCAGATCATTATCAATGATGTGGTGGTCGTCGCTCCTGAGACGGTCAACCTGGCCGACTATATGCCCCGCACCGAAAAAGATATCGACCAGATGTTCCGGCAGGTCAAAGATATTCTCGCCGCTATCGAGAGCCCCGACCTGAAGCGCCTGGTTGATGCCTTCCTGGCCGACCACGAGTTGATGAGGCAATTCTGCGCTGCGCCGGCGGCGATGACGATGCACCACGCCTATCTGGGCGGCCTGCTCGAGCACACGCTCAATATGCTCGAAGCGGCTCGGGCGCTGTTTGGGCTGTATCCCAAAATCCAGAAAGATATCGTCCTGGCGGCGATTTTTGTTCACGACATCGCCAAGACCCAGGAACTGTCTTATAAGATCTGTTTTAGCTATACCGATTCGGGTCAACTGCTCGGTCATATTATTCAGGGCACGCAGATGATCACCCAGAAGGCCGACATCCTGGCGCTGGACGGCACGCCTGTCCCGCAGCCTGTTCTCGAGAGCCTGCTGCACATCGTCGTCAGCCATCACGGCCAGTACGACTTCGGCTCGCCCAAGCTGCCGGCCACGCCGGAGGCGTTTATGGTCAGCTATCTGGACAATCTCGACGCCAAAATGAACCAGACCGCCGCCCTGATCGAAAACGACCTCGGCGACGGCGGCAACTGGACCAGCTACCAGAAGTCCCTCGAGACCCGGCTGTATCGCTGCCGGCCGCTCGGTGAGGATTAAATAAGAATGATCCGATTGAATAATGTCAGATAAACGTACAGACAATCAGGACTATCGCAATGGCACACGATGAACAGGTATGGGTCATCCAGCGTGAGGTGCTGGAGGAAACAGGACTCTTTCAGGGGCTGGCCTTTGATGTCGCGCCGCGCCTGGAGCGGCTGTTTGCCCCCGGGACGACGCGGTTTATGCCCCGCAGCGAGGCTGAGGACGATCCTCATTTTAAGCAGCTCATTCCGTATGTGATACTGCATTGCGGCGACCGCTATCTGAGCTATGTTCGCGGCAAGCGGGCCGGCGAAACACGGCTGGTTGGAAACCGCTCCATTGGTATCGGCGGCCACATCAACCCGGCCGACGATATGGCGCTGTTCGGCGATCTGCGCCAGACCTATCTCAACGCCGTCCAGCGTGAAGTGGACGAGGAGATACATGTCAACAGCGACTATCAGAACCGCATTGTCGCGCTGATCAACGACGATTCCAACGCCGTCGGGTCGGTGCATCTGGGCGTGGTGCATCTGTGGACGCTGGAGGCCGAGGCGGTCGAAAAACGCGAGCAGATGATTACCCAGATGGCCTTTATGACGCCGGAGCAGTTGGCCGCCGAGCGGGATACGATGGAAACCTGGTCGCAGTTGTGCTTTGATGCACTGATCGCACGCTGATATCACCAAGGGCATCAGCCGCACAACATGCGATCGGTACGGCCCGCAGATCCCGGCGACGATGAACGACTCCAGCCGGGCGGACACGTTGTCGTAATAACCGCTTGATACAGGAGCTTGCTCTATGATTGTTAAACCATTTGGAAAGACAGGATTGAATGTCAGTGCGGTTGGATTCGGCGGGATGCGGTTTGACACCAAGCATTCCAACGCCGAGAACGCCGCATTGGTGCGCTATGCCGTGGATAACGGCATCAACTGGCTGGATACCGCCCCGCAGTACTGCAACGACCGAAGCGAGGATATCTTCGGGCTGGCGATGCAGGAATTGGGCTCGCGGCGTGAGGATGTGGTGCTGTGCACCAAGGGGCAGCCGTATGTCTATGAAACCGCCGAAAAGGCCCGTGCAGCGGTGGAAAAGTCGCTCCGGCGCCTCAAGACCGACTACATCGATTTTTATTATGTCTGGTGCGTCCTCCGGCTCGATCAATACGAACAGGCCATGCGGCCCGGCGGTCAGTATGAAGCGCTGCTGCGCTGCAAAGAAGAGGGGCTGATTCGTCATATTGTGGTCTCGACCCATCTGCGGGGTCCGGAGGTTAAGACACTGCTGGCAAAAAATGAATTTGACGGCGTGCTGCTCGGTGTCAATGTTTTAAACTTTCAATATCGCTGGCAAGGGGTCACCGCCGCACACGAGCAGGGATTGGGGGTCGTGGCGATGAACCCGCTGGCCGGCGGGGTCATCCCGCAGAACGAGGCGGCGCTGGATTTTCTGGCCGAGCCCGGCGAAACGCCCACCGAAGCGGCGCTGCGCTTTTGCGTCGGCTGCCCGCAGATTACCGTCGCGCTGAACGGCTTTAGCACGCGCGAGCATATCGATACCGCCTGCCGCGTGGCCGACCGTGCCGAGCCGTTTACCGACGCGCATATCGACCGGATCCGCAAACACATCTCGACAACGATGGATGATTTGTGTACCGGCTGCGGCTATTGCATGGGCCACTGTCCGGAGCAGATTCCCGTGGCCGGCTATATGCAGTATTACAACGACAAGCTGCTGCTCAAAAAAACCGACGCCGAGATGACCGAGGGCCTGAAGAATCACAAGACATTCGGCATCCTCGTCGGCGCCCGTCCGGCCGCCGAGTGCATCGCCTGCGGCCAATGCGAGCGGGCCTGCACGCAGCATCTGGATATTATCAGGCGGCTCAACGCCATCAGCCAGTGGGAGCATCAGTTGGCCCATCCGGGCCTGAAACGTAAGGCGTCCGAGCTGTCCTTAAAGGCATTGCGGAAAATCAAGAGGACCTGTTTGCCTCGACACTAAGCCGGTGGGGTGGGGTTTTCTTATTGCATCGCGCGGCGCAGGGCCTGAACGCCGGACAGGATCGTGACTGTGACCATCAGTATATACACCCCCAGCGTAAACCAGTCGCCCCACGGGCGCGAGACAAAGGCCCAGCCGATCAGCACGGTGCCGATGCCGAAGGACTGCAGGAACATCTTGATCTTGCCATAGACCACCGCGCCGAAGTTGACCCCTTTGGACTCGGCGACATGCCGCAGCGTCTGGACCACCACCTCGCGGGCAAACAGCACCACCGCCGCGGCCCAGCGAATCACATGCAGCGTCATATCGGAAAAGCCGAAACTGGCCAGGCGCGGCTGGGCGACGATCGCAAAACAGAAAAACGTTCCGCACACGAGAATCTTATCGGCCAGAGGATCGACCGTCCGTCCGAATTGGCTGGTAACGTTGAATTTGCGGGCCAGATGCCCGTCGACGATGTCCGTCAGGGCCGTGATGACAAACAGCACAAACGCCCACGTCAAAAACGCCGCGGGCTTGTCCTGCTCCAGCGTCGGCGCATAGAGGATCATCCCCAGGAAGATCAGCGTCAAGACCAGCCGACCGACCGTCAGGGCATTGGGAATATGCCGAATGATGCCTTTTGCAGGTTTATTGTCCGTTGGGTTCATAG
>SKKI01000088.1 GCA_007121565.1 Phycisphaerae bacterium | reverse complement strand
CGCGGACGTCCCTGGCGTGCAGCGGCCTGATCGCCGCGCGTGCCAACTGGCTGTGTGACGTGCCCGAATCGTTTCGCTGTCATATCCAGATTCGTTATAAAAACCGCGGGCTGCCCGGCCAGGTCCGCCGCCTCGACGAGGATCGCTTTGAGGTTGCTTTTGATGAGCCGGTCGATGCCGTAACCCCGGGACAGGCGGCGGTGCTGTACGACGGCGATATCGTACTCGGCGGCGGCTGGATTGAACGGTCGCTTGCCGGATAGAGAACAGAGATCAGAGGTCAGGGAGCAGAAAGAATATGTCAAACCGTTATTCGCGACAGATTGCTTTTTCGGCGTTTGGGCAAGACGGACAGGCCAAGCTCGGCGCCGCTTCCGTGCTGGTCGTCGGAGCCGGGGGCTTAGGCTCGTGGGCGGCCGAGCTGTTGGTGCGCGCCGGGGTGGGGCGGGTTCGGATATGCGATGACGACAGCGTGGAAGTGTCCAATCTGCACCGCCAATCCCTGTACAGCGAGCAGGACGCCGCGGCGCATCCGCTGAAGGTCGACGCGGCCGCAGCCCGGTTGACCGCGATTAACAGCGATTGCCGCATCGAGCCGTTTACTGAACGCATCGACCCACTGACGATCCATCGGGCCGCCAAAGACATCGATGTAATCGTCGATGGAACGGATAATTTCCCGACACGGTTTTTGATCAATGACTATGCGGTTAAGTTCGCCATTCCGTGGGTCTCGGCCGGTGTGATGGAAGGCCAGGGACAGGTGATGACGCTGATTGCCGGCACAACACCGTGTTTGCGGTGTATTTTTCCGTCTGTTCCGTCCTGCGGCGATGAGAACGTCTGCCGCCGGTTCGGCGTGCTTGGTTCGGTCGTGGCTGCGATCAGTGCGATCCAGGCAACCGAAGTGATCAAGCTGCTGTCGGGCCATAGCGAAAAGGCCAATCCGATGCTGACCAAGATTGATTTGTGGAATAATACCGTTCAGCGCATCGCGCTGTCGAAGCTTTGGCCGAGCACGCCGTGTCGGTGCTGTCGGCAGAAAGAGTTTGACTGCCTTGAACCCTGAGACGGACGGCATCTATCTGGATTATAACGCCACGACGCCGCTGGATCCGGCAGTGCTGGAGACGATGACAGTCATACTGCGCGAGGTGTACGGCAATCCGTCCAGCCGGTATCATCGCTGGGGACGTGCCGCGGCGGACTGCATCGAGACCGCCCGAGCTCAGACAGCGGCATTGATCGGCGCCGCGGCGTCGGAGATTGTATTTACCTCCGGTGCAACCGAAAGCTGTAATCTGGCGATTAAGGGCGTCGCGGCGGCCTATCGCGACAAGGGCAATCATATCATCACTTCGATGGCCGAGCACAAGGCTGTCCTCGAGCCGCTCAAACAATTGGCCAACGCCGATGTCGAGATTACATTGCTGCGTCCCGATTCTGCCGGACGGGTCACGGCCGAGCAAATCAAAGAGGCGATGACGCCGCGCACCATTTTGGTATCGGTGATGGCGGCCAATAATGTGCTGGGCACGCTCAACCCGATCGTCGAGATTGCCGCGTTATGCAAAAAACGCGGGGTGCTGTTGTTCTGCGACGCCACGCAGGCGCCCGGCAAGATTCCGTTCAGCGTCGAGGACACCGGCGTCGATCTGGCGGCGCTGTCGGCCCACAAAATGTACGGCCCCAAAGGCGTGGGCGCGTTATATGTGCGAAGCCGGGCCCCGCGCGTGAGGCTCTGTCCCCAGATTCTCGGCGGCGGCCAGGAACGGACCCTGCGCGGCGGCACGGAAAACGTCCCCGGCATCGCCGCGATGGGCAAAGCCTCTGAACTGGCCGCCCAACTCGGACAGACCGACGCCGAACGGATGCAGCACCTGCGAAATCGCCTTGAAGAAGGCCTGCTCTCGGCCGTCAGCGGCGCCGAGATCATCGGCCGCACCGGCGAGCGGCTGCCCAACACGGCGCTGGTGGTCTTTGCCGACATCCGAGCCGAGTCCCTGCTTGGCCGCTTGGCCGATTCGCTGGCCGCGGCCACCGGGTCGGCCTGTGACTCGGCGTCTGCACAGTCCAACCACGTTCTCAAAGCCATCGGCATGGAACAGGACAAAATCGCTGGCGCGGTGCGTTTAAGCCTTGGCAGATTCACCGAACCGGGCCGGATCGAACGGGTTATCGACGTCCTGACCGCCGGGGTTTTAGAACTCAGGTCTTGAAAAATTATAGGACTTGGGCAAAAATGTGGCAATAAAAGGGTTGACACACAATATAGTGGTGTCATAATGCCCCGTAATGTTTCTATAAATCCTATCGGACAAGGTATTTTAAGGGAAATGGCCAGCGCCGGTGAGGTGTCCGTACTGCAAAGAAGACCATGATAAGGTGATTGATTCCCGTTCGAGCGACGCCGGGAGGGTGATCCGGCGGCGGCGGGAGTGTTTGGCTTGTCAGCGCCGGTTTACCACCTACGAGCGAATTGGCGAAAGCGTCAAGCTCAGCGTGATCAAAAAAGACGGCGCCCGCGTTCCCTATGACCGATACAAGGTCATTGCCGGTCTGCAAAAAGCCTGTTACAAACGACCGATCGCCGTCGAGCAGATACAGGACATTACCGACAGGATTGAAGAGGATATCTTCCGTAATTTTGACAAAGAGGTGAAAGCCGAATACATCGGCGAGCAGGCCATGCGGCATTTGCGGCGAATCGACAAGGTCGCCTATATTCGTTTTGCCAGCGTGTACCGCGATTTTACCGATGCCGACGCCCTGCTGGATGAAGTCAGTCAGGCCTTCTGCGAATCCGACACCCCCGATCAGCCCGGCCTGTTTTAAACCTGTCAGGTACAAAACCAGTTGTCGTACAAGTTGCCATTCATGGAAGGGAAGGTGAACATATGCAAATTCGGGTGATAAAAGCCGACGGGCAGGTTGAGCCCTACCTGCACACCAAGGTACTGGGGACGTTTCATAACGCGTTGGGGCTGGTTGAGGACGCGACCCTGTTCGCCGCCGAGCAGTTGGCCGAGGCGGTCACATTTTACTTGTATCAGCATCGGCCCCAGAGCACACTCAGTTCCGACGAAATCCATCTGATGGTCGCCTCGGTCCTTTCGGCAACGGGCTTTGCCAACGCCGCTGAGGCGCTGAACCGCTACCGCCTGATGCGGCAGCTCAAGCGACGGCGGATAGAGGTCATCGGCCCGTCGGTCGAAAGGGACGAAACAGCAACGTGGAATAAGTCGCGTCTGGCCGATTCACTGGCACGCAAGCACTTCCTTGACGCCCTGACCGCCCGCGCGATCGCCGCCACTGTCGAGGAAAAAGTGCTGGCGATGAAGGTCACACGCCTGCGAAAACCACTTTTGAATCAGCTCATTCTCAATGATGTCGAAAACTTCCTCGATGCCAGCCGACAGCTCGAGACAGTGACCGTCTAAAACACCCCGATTAATCGTTACAAAAGTCACACAAAAGCCGACTGCAATGGCAATGCCTTCGCATACAGGCGGCTTAATGCTCTTTTTTTCTACCTGATGTTCTTTGATTAGCCGCACTCTTGCAATAACACACAACGCGAAAAATCATCTAACAAGAAATTGACTATTATTCGATATTTTGGCTACGATAACGATTGATATGAAATGATAATAAGAAAACATCACGAAACGGGCGTTTCGTGATGTTTTCCGGAGGGGAGAAAACTCTTGCATTTATAAGGTCGGCTATCCAGCCGAACACTCTTTAATAAATTTCAACTGTCTTTCATAAGTTTTTACGCCAGCGGCCGGAAAATGTTCAAATTTCCTATATTTCCACGGGCCTGCCAAACTTCATATTCTTATATTACCAATGAGCATTAACTTCATGATTCATAATAATGGTTCTGCGGAGTGAATGCAAGTCAAAAAAAGAAATATTTTTAAAAATAGTAGGTATTTTTACCTAATCGATTTAGAAAAAGCCTATAAATCATCCTGTTTTTTTACATAAACCCATTTATTTCGCCAAAAACGGCGAATATTCTCGCCAAACTGTATCCCGATCCTTTTTGTGCTGATACGAAAATCTTTTTGGGTCGACATCTGCGGTTTTGACTTTCCCGAAAAAAGCCCCAGCAGGCCGCCGGCGAAAAAACCCAGTCTGCGCTGTTTTTTTCGGACTTTTGTCCTCATCGCACCACCGCTTTCCGGGCCGCGTCGCGAAGGGCCTGCCCTTTTAACAATTTCACAGAGGCTGGAGGCCAAAGCTGTTTTTTCTCGAGAATGTTCCATTGACTGTCATAATAGCGGTTTACCGCCGCCGCTGACCCTTCAACCGCTCCGGCTGTGCGGTACTTGCCGTCCAGCAGCCAGCGGGAAAACTCGTGGTCATATTCGGCTGGATAGATTATCGCCGTCACAAATCCACCGCTATTATCGGACGCCAAATGTACTTTCGCCCGCGCAGGCGGCGGCAGCGTTTCGGCCAGGCGGCATAGCCGACCAAAATCATCCCGAGCGGCGGCCTCGTCCCGGGCGTGGAACAACATCCCCGCCTCCATCTGAAAGACCTCGCGGCGCAGCCCGGTCAGTTCAAGCCGGCCGTCCGGATAAGCGTTATGGATTTTGTACACGCGCCACGGCTCGGAGGCCTCGCTTTCGAGCAGTTCGGCGACCTCCTCGGCGGTAAATCCCACCGCACTGTGATCGCCGAAATCCACGACGTACAGACCTACATAGCGATCGGTCTCTTTGAGTTCAGGCAAAATCATAGTCTTCCTATCTTAAGAAATCACGGGTTGCCCAGGTTTCACAATTTCACAGGCTTCCGCCGAGTAATTCTTTTTTAATGTTTAACCAGTGTTAATTTGGCGAACTTCCGCTTGCCGACTTGTACGACCATCCCCTCGGCCGGGTTCACAGCGACGTTGGGATCCTCGATGCGTCTGTTGTCGATCCGCACGCCGCCCTGCTTGATGAGGCGCTTGGCCTGACCGCCGGTCTCGGCCATGCCGCAATGCAGCAGCAGCTTGGCCGCAGGGACAGGGTCGGCGGCCATCTCAACGGCCGGCAGTTCGTCCGGCAACTGGTTTTGAGCAAAGACCTTATCAAACTGTTCCGCCGCCTGGCGGGCGGCCTGGTCGCCGTGAAACTGCTCGACGATCAGTGCGGCCAGCCTCGCCTTGGCCTGGCGGGGATGGGTTTGCGTCGGATCAACCCACTTCTTAATCTCATCGGTCGGCAAGTCGGTCAAAAGCGTAAAGTAGTTGCCCATCAGCGCGTCCGGGATGCTCATGGTCTTGCCGAACATCTCCGAGGGCAAATCGGTAACCCCGATATAGTTGCCCTTGGACTTGCTCATTTTCTCGACGCCGTCCAGCCCCACGAGGATGGGCATGGTAATGACAATCTGCGCCGGCTGGCCGTCGAGCCGCTGCAGGTCCCGCCCGACCAGGTTGTTGAAGGTCTGATCCGTGCCGCCCAGCTCGACATCGCTGTGAATCGCCACCGAATCGTGCCCCTGCATCAACGGATACAAAAACTCGTGAATGCCGATCGGATCGCCCTTTTTATACCGTATCTGAAACGTATCGCGCTCGAGCATCCGGGCGACGGTCATCGAGGCGGTCAGCTTGATCACATCGGCCAGCCGCAAATCCGCCAGCCACTCGCTGTTAAACCGCACCTCGACCTTATCGGGCGACATATCCAGTATCTTGCCGGCCTGGTCAAAATAGGTCTGCGCGTTGGCTTTGATCTGCTCGGCGGTAAGCATCGGGCGGGTGGTATTCTGGCCGGTCGGATCGCCGATACGGGCGGTATAATCGCCGATGATCAGCACGGCTTTATGGCCTAAGTCCTGAAACTGCCTAAGCTTGCGAAGAACCACAGTATGTCCGAGATGAATGTCCGGCGCGGTGGGGTCCATCCCGAGCTTGGCCCGCAGGGGCCGGCCCGTCTTGGCGGCCTCAGCCAACCGCTGGGCCAGTTCATCTTCGCGATACACCTCGACCGTGCCGCGTTTGAGCAGTTTAACCTGTTCGGCAATCTCAAATGTCATAATTCTTCATCCAAATTTGTTTACATTATAAAGGGTCAAAGTATACCATCCTGCGCCCCAACAGGCAATGTCTGAATTTCCTCAAAAAAAATCAAACTTGTTTTTTACCGGACGTCGTATATAATATGTCGTGAGACAATTCAATTTGAAAGGGCTGATTTTGATGAAACCGATATGTGACGTGGCGCACCAAAGGCGACGATTGCATGCGGATATATAACTAATAGACGGGAGGTTTGCGTATGAATGTTGAAGACTATCTTGACAAGCAGGGGTGCATCTTTAAGCTGACCGCACATGAGCCGGTCTACACCGCCGAACAGTTGGCCACTGTTGAACATGTCCCGCCCCATCATGTGGCCAAGACCGTGATTGTACGGGCCGACAATGATACGTTTTATCTCTGTGTGCTGCCGGCCGACCGTAAGGTCAGTTTGTACAATCTCAAGCAGCATCTGGACGTCGAGCATTTACGTCTGGCCACCGAAAGCGAGATGGAACGCTTATTTGCCGATGCTGAAGTGGGCGCCGAGCCGCCGTTCGGCAACCTGTACAATCTGCCAACCCTGATGGACAAAACACTGGCTAAAGACAAGGAGATCGTCTTCCAGGCCGGCACACACGACCGGGCCATCCGGATGGCGATGGACGACTACATGCGGCTGGCGCATCCGACGGTACTGAAGTTCAGCTATCCCACGGCGTTTGACGAGATTGAATCCATGCCGCTGGACCCGTTTTTCTATGATCCGTTTCAATTGTGAGCAAACCAGCGTTGGGTTCGCAGGCAGAATTTGACGAGCAGCAGCATCAGCGGCACTTCAATCAATACGCCGACGACGGTTGCCAGCGCTGCGCCGGAGGCCAGACCGAACAGCATGGTCGCAGTGGCGATGGCGACCTCGAAGTGGTTTGATGCGCCGATCATCGCGGTCGGGGCGGCGTCTTCATAGCTGAACTTCAGCAGCTTGGCCAGCGCGTAGGTAATCGCAAAGATCAGAATGGTTTGAATCGTTAATGGGATGGCAATCCACAGAATTGTCAGCGGGTTAGCCAGGATGGTCTCGCCCTTGAAGCTGAACAGCAGCACCAACGTCCCCAACAGGGCGATGATCGACACCGGCGTCAGGATATGCAGGAACTTGGCCTGGAACCAGTCCAGTCCCTTGTGGGCAATGATCCACTTGCGCGAAAAATAGCCGGCCACCAGCGGCAGGGCCACATAAATGCCGATCGACAGCAGCAGCGTCTCCCACGGCACGGGCATTTCGTTAACACCAAGCAGCCAGCCGCCGAGCAGGCCATACAGCACGAGCATCGTCAGGGAGTTGATGGCGACCATCACCAGCGTATGCCCCTGGTTGCCGCGCGACAGATAACCCCACATCAGGACCATCGCGGTACACGGGGCGATGCCCAGCAGGATCGCGCCGGAGATATACGAGCGGTACAGCTCAACCTCCGTGCCGTCTTTGACAATCTCGGTACCGGGGATGTAGCCGCGAAAGACCACGCCGAGAAAAAACCACGCAATCGCGAACATCGTAAACGGCTTGATACACCAATTGACAATCAAGGTCAGGGCGACGGGCTTTGGGCTTTTGCCGGCCTTGATGACCTCGGCAAAGTCGATCTTGACCATAATCGGGTACATCATAAAAAACAGCGCGATCGCGATTGGGATTGATACCACCGGCGCGCCGTCAATGACAATGGCCATTCCGTCCAGCGTCTCGGCCACACCGGGCGCGACCTTGCCCAGCACAATCCCGCCGACAATGCACAGCGCGACCCAGATTGTCAGATAGCGTTCAAAGACATTCAGTTTCTTTGTTTCCAGTTTTTCGGTCATCTTAGACTTCCGGTTTATTTGTTGATCTTGTTGAGCAGTTTGTCCATCTGCCCGGCGGCGCCCTGGCGGACCATTTTACCGACCTCAAGAGCGGTGTTGATGTCGCCGGCGTCGATGCCCATTTGTTGGGCTTTTTCTGTGTGGAATTTTACGCACGGATGGCAGTTGCACGCCACCGAGGCGCCCAAAGCGATCAGTTCTTTTGTTTTTTCATCCATTGCAAAACCTTTTTAGTTGCGGAGGTCTGTTTATGTTAAATGCCAATTGTTAAATGTTCAGCGTATGGTTACTTTTTTACAAGACTATCCGGCAATCCTTCGATAAACGCCCGTATTTCGTCGCGCACGCGGCGATAGCAGTCCATGGCGTGCTGTTGGGTTTGGGCGATTTTGGCCAGCGCCGGCGGGTCGTCAAAGCCGGCGTGCACAACCTTCGCCTTGCCGGCAAACATCGGACAGTGTTCATTGGCGTGCCCGCAGACGGTGACGACATAATCAAACGCCACGTCCT
>SKKI01000074.1 GCA_007121565.1 Phycisphaerae bacterium | reverse complement strand
TCGCCGGCCGCTGCGCGGAGCTTGCTGAAAAAGCCGATGCTTATCGGCGGCAGTACGCATGCGATGGATGAATTGCACGCGGCCATTGCGGCCGGGTTTGATTATGTCGGCGTGGGGCCGGCCTTTGCCAGTGCGACCAAGCCGACGCTCAAACCGGCGGGCCTGGACTACATCCGCCGGGCGGTCGAGGCACTGGCCGGCACGGGCATTTTACCGGTGGCCATCGGGGGCATCGGGCCGGACAACCTGCCGGAGGTGCTCCAAACGGGCATCACGGCGGCGGCGGTCTCAGCGGCCGTACTGAACGAGCCGGAAAACGCCTGTCGAGCGATCAAGAATATTATAGCCAGGCGGTAGGAATTCAGGGGTTATCAACCGGCAATTCACATTTTCACAAAACACGACTAACAGGACCTATCAGGCCTGGATAGTCCTGAGATATCTTTGTTCGTGTGACAGCATCACTGGCTGCTCCCTTAAGATTATCTTAAGTCTATTTAAAAAAAGGGTTTGTAGTAGACCGGCGTGAGTGTCATTTGGCTTCGAAGCCGATATTTGCATTTTGGTCTGTATTGATCTGCCTGATTTTTGGGTTGCTGACAGGGAAACATTTCCAGACTCACGATTTATTCACAGGTTATCCACAGCACCCAAAACGAACCGAATCGCAACACGATCCCGGCAATCTTTAATGTTGCCGGGAGTGTCTTTGGCACGTGGAAAAATTGGGCTGGAATTCGGGCAGGTAAGCGGGTAAAAGATAGCCATTCCATTATGAAGCTTCAGTATAACAATTCGACGTTGGAGTATGCGGTTATCGCTGTGACGATCGCGGCGGTGCTGGCGTCGGCCTCGACGTTTGTGATGCTCTACGGGTTTGATCGGCCGGTGCTTTCCGAGACGCTGCTGCACGCCGTTCAGGCGGGGCTGCTGTTTGTGTTTTTGGCCGAAAAGGCGGTGCGTTTTTATAACGTCGTCGATAAGCGGCAGTTTCTCCGGAGCAACTGGTTTGAGGCGCCACTGCTGGTGATACTGCTGATCGTGGCAGTCGGCGCGGGGCGGTGGTTTGCCCTGGCGCATCGGGGCGAGGCGATTTTGGTTGCCGTCAGTGCGTACCTGGTGCTGCAGATTATCAGCAAGGTCTGTTTGAGTATGGTCACGCTGGCGGCCTCGGGGCTGAATCCGACGCGGACGCTGATCGGCATTTTCCTGGTTCTGATTATGGCCGGGTCGGGACTGCTGCTGCTGCCGCGCGCCCAGGCGGACCGCGATGCGCCGCTGAGCGTGACCGACGCGGTCTTTACCGCCACCAGCGCCACATGCGTGACCGGGCTGATCGTGCGTCAGACGGGGACTGATTTTTCGCGGATGGGGCATGTGGTTATTTTGACGCTGATCCAGTTGGGCGGGCTGGGGATTGTCATCTTCGGCGGGGTGGTGGCGCTGGTGCTGGGCCAGTCGCTGAATGTCAAGGAGTCGGTGGCGATGCAGGATTTGCTAAGCGCCCAGACGCTCAGCCGCATCGGCACGATGATCGCGTTTATCTTCGGCGGGACGCTGCTGATCGAAGCGGTCGGTGCGGTGCTGATGTATCCGATGTGGGCCAGTGTGCCCGGCACGGTGGCCTCGAGGCCCGAGCAGTGGTTTTACAGCATCTTCCACGCTGTCAGCGCTTTTTGTAACGCCGGCTTTAGTCTCAATGAACGCAGCCTGATGGATTTTCACGGGCATTGGGGCGTTTATCTGGTCTTTTCGCCGCTGATCATTATCGGCGGGCTGGGCTTTGGGGTGCTGTATAACATTTGCTCCCTGTCCTGGATGCGATTTTGGCGGGTCATCCGACGGCACAGTTATCCTGCCGAGGTTTTCAGCGAACCCAAGCCTACACGGCTCCAGCTTCAAAGCAAGATCGTGCTGACAGCCAGTGCGGCGCTGATTATTGCCGGGACGGGGTTGCTGATGTTGTTTGAGCATTACGCACCCGGACCTGAGGCGGACGGGCGGTTTCTGACTGCCCTGTTTCAGGCGATCACGGCCCGCACGGCCGGGTTCAATACCGCGGCGATTGAGCACTTTTCGGACGCCGGCAAGCTGATATTGATGGTGATGATGTTTATCGGCGGCTCGCCGGGATCGCCGGCCGGGGGCATCAAGACCGTGACGTTTGTGCTGATTGTGATGGCGGTCTATTCGACCCTGCGGCGGCGGCGCGAGGTCGAGGTCTTTCGCCGCTCGGTGCGGCTGGTGGTGGTTGGCCGGGCGATTGCGGTGGTGGGGTTGTTTATGACAATTTTGCTGGCCACGACGCTGGGGCTGTGTATAACCGAACGCCACAGCGACTGGGCGCTGCTGGATCTGGCCTTTGAGGCGACCTCGGCGATGGGGACGGTGGGGCTTTCGACCGGTGTAACGCCGACTTTGACAACGCCGGGCAAGTGGCTTATCATTGCGGCGATGCTCACCGGTCGGCTCGGGCCGCTGACCCTGCTGGCGTCGCTGATGTTTAC
The DNA here is from genome assembly GCA_007121565.1 of Phycisphaerae bacterium. Lineage (GTDB taxonomy): Bacteria > Planctomycetota > Phycisphaerae > Sedimentisphaerales > Anaerohalosphaeraceae > T3Sed10-213. The sequence continues at coordinate 5,926 of SKKI01000074.1, read as the reverse complement.
GTTTAAGCCGGCCCGGTATGATTATCCGTCCGAGCCGCTGATGGTGGGATAAGGTTAGAGGCCAGAGGGCAGAAATCAGAGATTGGATGCCCGCCTTCGCGGAGATGATGGTTCGTAAGCGGGACGGTGGTCAGTAGACTGATAATAGACGGTTAAGGATAAGTGTATGAAGCGATTTGTGGTGATAGGGTTGGGGCGGTTCGGCAAGAAGCTGGCCATTGCCCTGGCGATGAGCGGGGCCGATGTGATCGCGATTGACAAGGATCGGGATATTATCGAGGATATCCGCGACCAGGTCAGCCTGGCCGTGCGGCTGGACAGCACCGACGAAGAGGCAATGCGGGCACAGGGGGTCAACAAGGCCGATGTGGCCATTATCGGGATGGGCGAACGCGGACGGGCGTTCGAGTCGGCGATTTTGACGGTGGTCAACCTCAAGCAGTTGGGCGTGCCGCAGATATTCGCGCGGGCGGCGAACCTGACCGCCGGTCAGGTCTTCGGCGCCGTCGGAGCGACCGAGGTCATCTACCCGGAGATCGAAACCGCCCAGCGCTGGGCCTATCGGCTCATCGCGCCGCATATCGAGGAAAAGCTTGACTTTGCCCCCGGCTACAGCCTGGCCCGGGTCAAAACCCCGCCTTCATTTCACAACAAGACGGTGATGGATCTGCAGCTTCGGCAAAAATATAACGTTAACCTGGTGGCCATCAAACGCAGCGAGGAAAACGTTGACGAGGATGAAGATCGGGTCATCAACGTCCCGATGCCCGAGACGGCGGTCTATGCCGGGGATATTTTGATGGTCGCCGGTTCGGACGCCGACCTGGCCCGCCTGCCGCAGGAGTAAAGGGTCAAAAGTCAGAGGGTAGAGGGCAATATCCCCGCTTTGGCGTGGATGACGGCTTGTAAGCGGGATGATGGGGCAAAAAAGTCTTGCAAAATAGAAATTGATTTCTAAAATGCAAGAAATGTTGCAACGGAAAATACATGATATTGTTAAAGACAGACTTAATAGATTTCCAGCCGTTACCCTTGTCGGGCCGCGTCAGTGTGGAAAAACGACGTTCGCGAAACTATTAGGGGGCATTTACTTCGACCTTGAGCAGGAATCAGATAAGGTAAGTCTTGACCTCAAATGGAACAGCCTGATACAGCAAGCTGATCTGGTGATTTTGGATGAGGCTCAGGAATGGCCGGATGTGTTCAAGCGTCTGCGGGGGGCAATTGATCTGGATCGCCGACGCAACGGGCGGTTTTTGCTGCTCGGCTCGGTTTCCCCGGCACTGATGCGCCAAGTGTCCGAGTCACTGGCCGGGCGGATGGCACTGCTGGAGCTGACGCCGTTTAGCTGGGCGGAAGTCCCCTACGGCCAGCGGCCAAACCTATGGCTTGTCGGCGGTTATCCCGATGGCGGTATTCTCGATGCCCAGCAGTACCCCCGCTGGCAGCAGCATTACCTTGAGATGCTTGTGTTTCGCGATCTTCCGCTATGGGGACTGCCGGCCGAACCGCAAACGACGCTGCGCTTGCTGAAAATGATCGCGGCGGTTCACGGCCAGATATTCAACGCCTCGCAGTTGGGCAAGAGCCTGGATATATCCTACAAAACGGTCAAGAGCTATCTGGGGTATCTGGAAGGGGCGTTTTTGATTCGCCGGCTCGAGCCGTATTTTTCAAACCTGAAAAAACGCCTGGTTAAAAGTCCAAAACTCTATTGGCGTGACAGCGGCTTGCTGCATTCGCTGCTGAATGTACGAAACGACAATGACCTGCTAGCGGCGCCGTGGGTCGGCGCCAGTTGGGAAGGGTTCGTCATTGAGCAGGTTATCAATGCATTGAAATTAAGAGACGTTGCGTTTGCGCCCTATTTTCTTCGCACCAATGACGGCCATGAGATCGATCTCGTGCTGGATTTTGGAACGGAAAAGTGGGCCATCGAGATTAAGCTGACCAGCTCGCCGGATCTGTCGGCCATTGGCCGGCTCAACAAAACTGCGGACCTGATCGATGCCTCGCGACGGATATTGATCAGCCAGACACCAGAAAACATCGACAACGGAAAAGTGGTCTCCTGCAATCTGGATTGGTTTATTGGAAATTTATCCGAACACTGAACCTTTTGCGTTAGACATATTAAATCAATTTAAATCGCATAGGAATTTGTATTTGTAGCACGGCCATCTTGGCCGTGTTCACGGGCTGCCAAGCCCGTGCTACTTTATTTTTGTGTTCTCTGTGGCAAAGATAAGACAATGATGAACAACAGCCAATTATTTGTTTCCGATATGGACGGGACGCTGCTGCGGTCCGGGGGTGTGTTGTCGCAGTGCAGTCGGCAGGGACTGGCTGACTTGCTGGCGGCCGGGGTGCGGTTTACGGTGGCCAGTGCCCGGGCGTGGGCGGAGATGACGCCGATCCTGGGGGATTTGCCGCTGCAGCTTCCGGTGATCGCGGTCAACGGGGCGTATCTGACCGATTACGCCACGGGGCGGCATCTGGTCATCAATCATCTGGACAAGGACCTGGCCGCGGCGGTGTATGGGGACATTCTCAATGCCGCGCTGCTGCCGTTTGTGGTGGCGCACCACGGCGGCGAGGATTGCCTGTACTGGGAAAAACTCATCAACCCCGAGATGCAGTGGTATCATGATATGCTCGAGATGCACAACGATGCGCGGCTGCGGCCCATCGGACGGCTGCGGGATGCCCTGGCCCGGACGGTCATCGCGTTTGCGGTGATGGGGCCCAAGGGCAACGTGTGCGGGCTGGCCGAGCGGCTGGCGGCCGAGTATCCGGGGCTGCTGGAGAGCTTCCTGTTTGAAAACCCCTACAGCCCCGGCCACTGGTGGCTGACGATCCACGACCGGAAAGCCTGCAAGTCCATCGCCCTGCGGGAGCTGCTTGAGATCGAGGGCATCCGGCCCGAGCAATTGACGGTTTTCGGGGATCATATCAACGACATCAAGATGTTTCAACTGGCCGGACGAGCGGTGGCCGTTGCCAACGCCGAAGACTGTGTCAAACAGCACGCCGACCAGATCATCGCATCCAACGACGACGATGCGGTGGTGGACTATATACAGAGGCATTTCCAGCGCATTTAGGGCCTTGAGTATTAGCAAAGGCGATATGAAGACAGGACAGGGATAATCTTCGTCCAAAGCATACAGCATTCTTTCCAGCCTGTGCTGTAAGCCGGGCTGTCAGGTCAGCCCCAAAACATCCTGCATCGTATAAAGCCCCGGTTTTTGGGCGGTGACCCACGTGGCCGCCCGCAGCGCGCCGCGGACAAACGTATCGCGGCTGTGCGCGTTGTGGCTGAGGGTGACCGTCTCGCCGAGTGTGCTGTAAAGGACCGAATGCTGTCCGATAATATCGCCGGCTCGGATGGCGTGCATGCCGATTTCGCCTTCTTTTCGCGGCACTTCGCCGCCGGCGCGGCCGTGCGTGAGGCTTTCGGGACAGGGCCGGCCGGTGTGCTCGCAGACCGCCTCGGCCAGCGACAGGGCCGAGCCGCTGGGGGCGTCTTTTTTGAAGCGATGATGGGCCTCGATGATTTCAATATCGTAGGCGGCGCCGAGCGATTTGGCGACCTTGCCGACCAGCGCGAAGAGCAAATTCATCCCCATACTCATATTGGTCGCTTGAACGATCGCGATCTTGTGTGCGGCTGCGTCCAGGTGCTTGCGCTGGCCCGCAGACAGGCCCGTCGTGCCCATCACCAGCGCGATCCCGTTGTCCCGGCAGTGGTCAATGCTCGCCTCGGCGGCCTGAGGCAGCGAAAAATCGATCATCACATCGGCCTCAGCGGGCATTGTGCTGCCCACCGGCAGATTGAGGCGTTCGACGCCCGCCAGAGAGCCGGCATCCTTACTTATATCAGGATGATCGGGGCATTCAATGGCCCCAATAATTGAAAAGTCTTTGTCTTCGCTTGCCAAAGCGACGATGCGTTTTCCCATCCGTCCTGCGGCGCCATTAATGATAAGGCGTGATTTCATCCAGAATCTCCTGATAATTAAGATTGATTTTCCAATTCATGCAATTATTATAGTCTTCAGAGCGTATTTTACAATAGAAGAACCTATGACGAAAGTGCTGAGTATACTAAGGTAAACAGCGAAAAAAACCTAATATGAAAGGAATGGAACAATGAAACGTAAAATCTTGACAGGATTGTTGATTTTCACGGTCGGATTTGGTGTTCTTCTGGTTTCCGGTTGTGAGACCGAAGCACAGAACAAGGCCCTGTTAGGCACGGCCATCGGGGCAGGAGCGGGTCAGTTGATCGGTCGCGATACACAGTCCACAATGATCGGTGCCGGCGTCGGCGCCGGGGCAGGCTATATGATCGGCAATGAACAGGACAAGGCCCGCCAGCGTAATGAAATGGCCGCCATCCGCGCCGAAGCCAACGTCGAGACCATCTGGATCACCAACAGCAACGGCTCTCAGATCCCGGTGCGGCTGGTCAAAGACGGCCCGGCCTACATCGGCCCGCGCGGTGAGCGCTATCCGTCCCGCCCGACCGAAGAGCAGTTGCGTCAGGTCTACGGGTTTTAAACGTTGTCGAATTGACACGGCGCCCTCTGCCTGCCGACAGGCCGAGGGCGGTCGTGTTTTGAGCAGGGAGGCGTAAACCTGTGGACAAGACCGCTTTTGATCGAATTGCAGCATTGCTGGAGGCCCAGCGATTCGCAGTGCTCTGTACCAGCACTGACGGTTGGCCGTATGCCGGGCTGGTGGCGTTTTATGCCGAGCCTGACCTGAAAACCATCTGCTTTGCGACCCCCCGAAATACCCGCAAAACCGCCAATCTCTGCGCAGACGGCCGGGTCGCCCTGCTGGTCGATGACCGCTCCAACAGCGAGCAGGATTGTCAGCAGGGCATGGCGGTAACCGTCTTGGGCCACGCCGAGATACTGCCGGACGACCGCCGCCAGCGGTACACACCGGCCTATCTGGAAAAACACCCCAATCTCAAACCCTTCCTCGAATCGTCCGAGACGGTCATGGTCCGCATCGCCGTCCAACAGTACCGTCTCGTTGAGCAGTTCCAGAGTACCACCGACCTGCGGCCGTAGCGCTGCTGTCCAATGCCCCTGCCGGCCTGACAGTCAACATCCCTTATATGATGCCGGCGTCAAAAGTTGGCGGGCAGCGAAAGCGGACGATCTTAAACATAACGACAACCTCAAGAGTTTTTTGCCGAACGCGGCGCTATTTCCTGTTCGGTCAGGTAGCAGGGCGGCTCGTTTTGCCAGTCGGCCAGGTCGGCGGCGCCGGTCAGCGAGCGGAAATTGCCCAAACACAAATCGAACCAGCGGCATCGCGCGCATTTGGGGTCTTTGTGATCGCGTTTGTTGCGTAATATTCGCAAGACCGGATCGGTTTCATTCCGCCATATCTGCCCGAAGGGTTTGTCGAGGATATTGCCGAGGCTGTAGGTGCGCCAGAACTGGTCGGGGAAAACCTGCCCGTCCCAGTTGACCGAGGCAATGTTCTGACCGATTCGGTTGCCGGCCGCGCGAGTCAGCAAGTCCGCAGCCGTGGCGTATTGCGGATGCCCCTCGGCCTGCATTTGCATCAGCAGATACGGCCCGTCGGCGTGGTTGCCGACCGTGAGCACTTCCTCGACGACGCCCTGGCGGACGCGGTCGGCGGTACATCGCAGGAGGGTATCGACGGCCCGGCGGACCTGCCGATCGGAGGGCGTCTGCTCGGTCAGTTCCCGGGCCCGGCCGGTGCGGATGAGGTGATAAAAACAGATTCGCCCCACGCCGGCGGCGGCGGCGATCTCGAAGATCGTCTCGATGTGGTCCAGGTTGCCCTGTGTCATTGTAAAGCGCAAGCCCGTGCGGATGCCGGCCTTGCGACAGTTGGCAATGCCGCAGAGCGTGCTTAAAAACGCCCCGTCGACCTTGCG
>SKKI01000317.1 GCA_007121565.1 Phycisphaerae bacterium | reverse complement strand
CGTTTGACCTGAATGACCTCAAAGGCCTCCAGCACATCATCTAATTTAATGTCGTCAAACCCGGCGATTTTGATGCCGCACTCCAGACCGGCCCGCACCTCGCGCACATCGTCTTTGAAATGCTTGAGCGACTCGATGCCACAATTGTCCTTGATGACGATGTTGTCGCGGATCAGACGCAGCCGGGCATTTTTAGTCACCACGCCGCTGGTGACATAGCAGCCGGCGATTGTGCCCAGGCTCGAGACCTTGAACGTATTGCGCACCACCGCCCGGCCGAGCACCTTTTCCTCGGTTTCCGGCTCAAGCATCCCGATCATAGCGGCCTTGAGGTCCTCGGTGATGCGATAAATGATATTGTACAGGCGAATATCAACGCCCTTGGCCTCGGCCATCTGGCGGACGCGATCTTCGGGCACGACGTTAAAGCCGATGATGATCGCATCGGAAGCCTCGGCCAGCACCACGTCGCCTTCGTTGATCCCGCCGACGCCGGAATGAATAATGCGCACCCGCACCTCTTCGGTATTCAGGTCCGTCAGGTATTTGTTCAGCACGTCCACCGAGCCCTGTACATCGGCCTTGACGATCAGGTTCAGTTCTTTGACTTTGCCGTCGGCGATATGGGTAAACAGGTTCTCCAGTGTGATCTGCGACTTTTTGGCCAGCAGTTCTTCTCGGCTGAGCCGTTCGACTTCCTCGGCGGCCTGCTTGGCCTTGTTGACATCCTCCATTGTATAAAACTTATCGCCGGCCTGCGGCACACTCTCCAGCCCGGTGACCACCACCGGCATCGACGGGCCGGCCGACTTGACGCCGCGTCCGCGGCTGTCGGTCAGGGTGCGCACGCGTCCGCACACGCCGCCGGCCAGCAGGACATCGCCTTTGTCCAGATGGCCTTCCTTGACCAGTACGGTCGCCACCGGCCCTTTGGTCGCGGACATGTGCGCCTCAACAACCCAGCCGACCGCCGGCAGCGTCGGGTCGGCCTGAAAATTCAAATCCTCCGCGGTAAAATCGATATGCTCGAGCAGTTCCTCAATCCCCTGACCGTCAATGGCACTGGTGGGGATGACCTCGGTATCGCCGCCCCACTGCCGCGGGGTCAACTCGTGCTCGGCAAGCTGGCCGTACACACGGTTGACATCCGTGCCGGGCAGATCAATCTTGTTCAGCGCCACCAGGATGGCGACCTCGGCCGCTTTGGCGTGGTGGATGGCCTCAATGGTTTGGGGCATCAAGCCGTCATCGGTGGCAACCACAAGCACCACGATGTCGGTCATATTGGCCCCCCGGGCACGCATCGTCGTAAAGGCCTCGTGGCCCGGCGTGTCCAGAAACGTAATCTTTTTATCGTGGATCGTGATCTGATAGGCGCCGATGTGCTGGGTGATACCGCCGGCCTCGCCGGTGGCGACGCTGGTTTTGCGAATCGAATCCAGCAGGCTCGTTTTGCCGTGATCCACGTGGCCGAGCATGGTGACCACCGGCGGTCGCTTTTGCAGATGGTCGCGCTGGCGATCCTTAAACGCCGCCTCAATCTGTTCGATCATCCGGTGTTTGCGTTCGACAACCAGTTCCGTGCCGAACTCCATGGCGACCAGCTCGGCCGCTTCGGTGGAGATGGCCTGGTTCGCGGTGGCCATAATGCCCTGGCCCATCAGCTTGGTGATGATATCGCCGACTTTGACCGCCAGGGCCGCCGACAAATCCTTCACCGTGATCGGCTCCTGGACGACCGCTTTTTCGGGACGCTCGACCGGCAGGCTGACTGCCTCGCTTGAGTGCGCCTCAATACGTCGAGACGGCTTGGCGCGTTTGCTCGCACCGCCGGCGGCGGCCAGACGGGCCTTGCGTTCCTCCAGGTCACGCGAGCGGACACGGCTGACATCCTCGCCGCGACCTCGACGGGGCCCCTGGTCTCGCGTTTCTTTGCGCCGGCCGTGTGTTTTGAGTTTGCTGGCTTTTTTGCCTTTGCCCCGGGCAGGCATGTCCGGCGGGGGCATCAAGGGCTGGACCGTTGCGGCCGGTTTCTTGTCACGCACTTTGCGCGGCCCGCGTCGGGCCGGCGGCCGGCGGCGCAGATCCTCGGCCGCCTCGACGCGAATCACCTTCGGGCCGGTCAACTTGGCCGGTTGGGGGGTTTCCAGTTGCGGCCCGGCGGGTCGAATCACTTCCGGCTCAGGCTCCGGTTCGGGTTCGGGTTCGGGTTCGGGTTCCCGCTCGGGTTCAGGAGCAGGCTCCTGAGGTTCGGCAGGGTGTTCGTCCTCGGGCGCTTCGGCAACTTTGGCCGGCTCGGCCGGTTCAGGCTGCTGCGGTTCGGTCGGCTCAGGCGCCTGGGCCGGTTCGGCGGGTATTTCTTTCGGTTCGGCGGTTTCGGGGGTCTGGGCTTCGGTCGGCTCAGCGGTCTCGACGGCGGCTTGTGGCGCCTGGTCTTCAGCAGGGGCTTCAACCGGCTTTTTCTTGCGTTTGACGCGAACTTTTTTCAGATCGACGCGCGCAGCGGTCTCGACGGTCGTGGTGTGCTCGCCTTCGCTGAACCACTCACGAATGGTCGCGGCCAGGCCGACAGAGATCACGGACATGTGGTTTTTGATCTCGCTTAGCCCTTCGGCCTGACATTTTTCCACAATGGCCTTGCTCTTGACGCCAAGTTCTTTGGCCAGAAGATATACACGTGTCGATTTCGCCAAAACTTATCTCCGTTTATGACTACAGCATTTCGATTACCGTCGTCTTTTCTTTTTACTTTTTTCCTGCCGCAGCAGCGCCTGGGCCTGAGTCAGGGCATTTTCGGCGGCGGCTTTTTTGGCCGCTTCGCCGGCGGCGGCGATGACCCGTTCAGCCTGCTCGGCCGGAACCTCCAGCTCTTCAATGAGCGGGCCGGTGCCGACCTCTTCAAGGTCCAGCACCGAAATGATGCCCAGTGCCAGCAGTTTGTCGATGAGATTTTCATCCACGCCTTCAATGTCCTTCATCGCCTCGGCCATGACGTCCACTTCCTTGTTGTATTCATCCGGGGTCAGGATGTCGATGTCCCAGCCGGTCAGTCGTGCCGCCAGGCGTACGTTTTGTCCATGTTTGCCGATCGCCAGACTCAACTGATCTTCGGTCACGACCACCGTGGCCCGCCCCAGTTCAAAACAGATCGCAATCTCGCTGACTTTGGCCGGGGCCAGCGCGTTGGAGATGAGATTCTGCGAGGAATCGCTCCATTTGACGATATCGATCTTTTCGCCGCCGAGCTCATCGACGATATTGCGTATCCGGCTGCCGCGTACGCCTACACATGCCCCGACCGGATCGACCTTCTCGTCGGTGGTGTCCACCGCGATCTTGGTGCGGTAACCGGCCTCCCGCGCCAGCGATTTAATCTCGATGATCCCCTCGATCACCTCCGGCACTTCAAACTCGAAAAGCCGACGAATAAAGTCAGGATGTGTGCGCGATAAAACAATTTTGACCTGGTTGGACTGCTCGCGCACATCAAGAATCAGACAGCGGATGCGCTCGCTGGGGTGGTGTGTTTCGCCGGAAATCTGCTCGGATTTAGGCAAGATCGCCTCGATCCGGTTTGTCAGATTGATCACCAGCACACCGCCGTCGTAGCGCGCGACCACACCGTTGACAATCTCGCCTTTACGCTGGGCGTACTCGGCGTAGATACTGTCGCGCTCGTCGGCCCTGATCTTCTGGATCATCACCTGCTTGGCGGTCTGTGCGGGAATCCGTCCCAGACGGCGGATGTCGATCTGCACATCGTCCTTGAACGCGGTGATCTTGCCCGTTGAGCGGTCAATATGCACAACGATTTCCCCTTCGGTGCCGTGCTGCAGGCCGAAATGCTTGCGCGCAGCGGAGATCATCGCCGCCTCCAGGTCCTGAAAAATGGACTCGCGGTCGATGTTTTTATCGCGTGCGATATTATCAACGATTCGAATTAATTCCTGATTCATTTTGTCTCATTTTCCTTTTTATAAATAAAAAAGTGGAAACCTTCAGGTTGCCACTTAACGCCGGTGCAGAACACATTGGGGGCCTCGGTCCACACGAACCGACAGCCGATTCAGGTTGTATCCATCAATCGGCCATACGGCCCTCCGCGAAAAAAAGTCCCGTCTTTCGCACAGTCCCTGAAGAGCTTCGCTTATCATCACTAAGCCGGCAAAGCGTCCAGGACGCTCCCGACAGGCATATTGTAACCCTATGCCTGCGCACGACTTACTGTTTCCTCTACAAACATTGCAGTACCTTTCTGTTGCCTGAATACACTGTCACAAAACCGGAATTATACTCTAACTACGCCCGTTGTCAAGGCTTATACATAATTTGAACGAGAAAAATGAAAAACGTTTTCAATGAGCAATGCATTGTCGATTTTTAGACAGAAAACGTTTTGAATGAAGTGCCCGGCGGCCGTCAATACGCGACGTACGGGGTCCCGTCCGGGTCGTCGCCGCTGGTATTCAGACGGATTTGAACCGACTCTCGATTGTAAAGCCAGCCGGTGGTGTTGTCGGCAGCAAAATCACCGGAATCGTATTTGATATCGGTCAGCCCGTTGAAGGGATTTTTCGGCATGCGGTCTAAGTAGGGACCGAGAGGATAGGTTTGGCTGGGCGTTCGCGAGGCGCTGGCCATTCCGTTTATATTCGTGGTTCCGACCAATTGGAATTCCAGCGTGGAGGTTGCCGGAACCGACGAGAGGGTACTGCCGACCAGTATATAGCCCGGCGCCAGCCCATTGTGCTGGATCTTGTACAATTCGAACTGGCTGCGCAGAACGCGCAGCGTATCTTTGGCAGCCGCCTGGCGGGCCTGCTGCTGATAATTTTGAAACTGCGGCAGCGCAATGGCTGCCAGAATGCCCAGGATCGAAACCACGATCATCAACTCAATCAATGTAAAGCCGCGTTTTTTCATTTATTATAAGACCTTGATTAGGCGTCCGTTAGTGCAGCAAAAAAACCATCCGGCAATCGATCTATTCGGTTTTTTCAAGTGCTTACTTAACATCGGATTGCAATACCGCCGAGAGGCTCAGGCCGCGGGCTGTTTGCATCCCAATGAGGATATAAAAGATTTTGTTTTCTTGGATTTTGGTTAATACAGCCTGTTTGCCCCTTATATACAGTCAAATAAACTTTAGGCACAAAAAGGGTTGAAATAAAACAAAGTTCGCTTATAATGGCCGGATTGTCAGAGATCGATAAAATAGTAGAGGGGCACGTGGCCCCACCAATAACGACGAAAGGTTTAAGGAAAAGATGATTACCAAAGAAAAAAAGACAAGGATTATCGACGAATTTCAGACCGCCTCCGGCGACACCGGCTCACCGGAGGTGCAGATTGCCATCCTCAGCAAGCGCATCAATGAGCTGACCGAGCACCTGAAGCTGCATCCCAAGGACCACTCCTCGCGGCGGGGGCTGCTCAAAATGATCGGCAACCGCTCGGCGCTGCTCAAATACGTCAAGTCCAAAGATATCAACCGCTATCGCCAGATTATTTCGCGTCTGGGCCTGCGCAAGTAACGCCTGGGTCGTTCGAGACGCCGCCTCGATTGCATCCGCGCAGCGCGAGGTCGTTAATCATGCGGGTTGTAAGGCGATGTTTCGGATACAGAGTGCACCCAGGGAGAGGACTCTATTCGCAGTGCCTTTGGCATTAAACACAACACTTATTTTATGACAGAAAGCAGAATACTTATGTTTAACATACATCGCGTAGAAAAAGAAATCGACGGCAAGACGATCAGTCTTGAAACCGGGCGGATTGCCCGACAAGCCCACGGCGCCGTGGTGGCCCAGCTTGGCCAGACCATCGTTCTGGCCGCGGTGGTGACTGCCCCGCCCAAAAGCGAAGACATCGACTATTTTCCACTGAGTGTGGATTATCGTGAAAAATACAGCGCCGCCGGCAAGTTTCCCGGCGGATTCATCAAGCGGGAAGGGCGGCCATCGACCAAAGAAATACTGACCTGCCGATTGATCGACCGGCCGATTCGTCCGCTGTTTCCGGACGGGTATTTTCAGGAGGTTCAGATTCACATCAATGTTATCAGCGCCGATCAGGACAACGACCCCGACGTGTTGTCGATGATCGCGGCCAGCGCCGCCTTGAGCGTAAGCAAAGTTCCGTTTCAGGGGCCGCTGGGGGCGTGCCGCTTGAGCCGAGTAGAGGGCCGCTTTGTCGCCTTTCCAACCCACAAAGAACGCGACAAAGCCGATTTCAACCTCATTCTCGGCGGCAAACGCGAAGCGATCAATATGATCGAGGTGGATGCTAAAGAAGTCGATGAAGAAGTGACCGTTCAGGCTGTCGAGGCCGCGCATGACTATGTGCGGCAGACCTGCGATCTCGTGGAAGAACTGGCCGCCAAGTGCAGCACGGAAAAGGAATCGCCTATTTTCGCCCTGGACGAGGCGCTGAGCAAACAGCTCGAAGAGGAAACCTTCGGTGCACTCTGTGACGCCTACCAGGTGAACATCAAGGCCGACCGCAGCGCCGCGATCAAAGCGATCAGCGAGCAGGCGGCCGAAAAATATCTCCAGCCCGACAACCCGCTTTGCACAGCGACAGAGCTGAAACGCATGCTGGAAAACATCCAATGGAAGGTGATGCGCAAGCTGTTGCTGGAAGGCAAGCGTCCTGACGGCCGGGCCTATGATGAGCTTCGCTCGATCAGTTGCGAGGTGGGCTTTTTGCCCAGGACCCACGGCTCGGCGCTGTTTACCCGCGGCGAAACGCAGGCGATGGTCTCCTGCACGCTCGGTACCGGCCGCGATGAGCAGATTGTTGACGGCCTGATTGAAGAGTTCGGCCAGGACTTTATGCTGCATTACACCTTCCCGCCGTATTCGGTCGGCGAAGTGCGTCCGTTCCGCGGCCCGGGACGGCGCGAGATCGGCCACGGCGCACTGGCGGAAAAGGCCCTCGAGCAGGTGCGCCCCGCCGAGGGGGACTTCCCCTATACGGTCAAGATCGCCTCGGATATTACCGAGTCCAACGGCTCCAGTTCCATGGCCTCGGTCTGCGGCGGCTGTTTGGCGATGATGGACGCCGGCGTGCCCATTCTGCGCCCCGTGGCGGGCATCTCCATCGGCATGGTCGCCGATGAGCAGCGATATGAACTGCTGACCGACATCATTGGCGACGAAGATCATTTCGGCGATATGGATTTCAAAGTCGCCGGCACCACCAAAGGCATTACAGCCATCCAACTGGATATCAAGGCCAGCGGCCTGCCGCATGAGGTGATGGTCGCTGCGCTGCAGCGCGCCCGCCAGGCACGGCTTCAAATCCTCGATATTATGACCAAGACCATCGACCAGCCGCGCGCCGAGCTTAGCGAATACGCCCCGAAGATCATCTCGATCAAGATCGATCCGGAATTTATCGGCAAGGTGATCGGCCCGTCCGGCAAGACCATCCGGGGCATTCAGGAAGAGACCGGCGCGTTGATCGACATCGCCGAAGACGGCACCGTGACGATCAGTTGTGTCGGCGGCGACGGACATCTCAAGGCCCGCGACATCGTCGAATCGATGACCACCCCGCCGAAGGTCGGACGCATTTACCACAATTCCAAGGTCGTCTCGGCTAAAGAGTTCGGCGTGTTTGTCGAAATTACACCGGGCGTCGAAGGGCTGTGCCACATCAGCGAATTGAGCGACGGCTATGTCAAAAACGTCGAGGATGTTTGCAAGGTCGGCGATTTGATCGATGTCAAGCTGCTGTCGATTGACGAGCAGGGCCGGTTCAAGCTCAGCCGCAAAGCGGCCATTACCGAGATGAAACAAGGCGAGAAGAGCGATAACCCAAAGTAGTTTGATTATCGATTCGGCACGTATTCGCTGCCCTTGCAAAAATGAAAAAAGACAAGACGATTGTCATTGCGGTTCCCCATAAACATCAGGCCGAACCGATTGCGTCGGTCTTTGGTGAGTTGGGGTTCAAGACGCTCTATGCTGAGCACGGCGACGGGACGCTGCGGTATCTGGAGACCTCGCCGATCGGGGTGATCTTCTGCGCGTACACATTTGAGGACGACGCCGACGGGCTGGATGTGCTGATTCGGGTGCGCCGCCAGAACCCCGCCATCGCGGTGATTATGCTGGCCGAGGCCCCCGATCTGAAAGCCTGCAAACGCGCGCTGAAAATGGGGGCCTATGATTTTCTGGTGATGCCCCCGTCCCGGGAGGAACTGCTGCCGCTGGCCTATGAGCTCCAGCCGGCCGGCCCGGCCAAGAGCATTGAGGACTTTGTGTTTCGCGGGGTCTTTAGCCGCAGCCCGGCGATGCAGGGGGTCTATCGCATCCTGCAGCGCGTGGCGCCGACGGATTTGACCGTGCTGATCGAAGGCGAATCGGGCACGGGCAAGGAACTGGCCGCCCGGGCGCTGCACGCCAATTCGAAGCGATCGGACAAGCCGTTTTATCCGATCAACTGCGCCGGCCTGGCGGAAAGCCTGCTGGAAAGCGAACTGTTCGG
>SKKI01000069.1 GCA_007121565.1 Phycisphaerae bacterium | reverse complement strand
TTTGTGAGGATATCGTTATGCGCTATCTTGGGATTGATTACGGCACCAAACGCACCGGTTTGGCGACCTCTGATGATGCCGCGACGCTGGCCGGGCCGCATTCGGTGATTGAAACGGAAAACGACTTATATCTGGCCGAACAGATTGTCGGCGTGATCGACGTCGAAGCGATTGGCGCGGTGGTGCTGGGGCTGCCGCTGAATATGGACGGCAGTGAAGGGCCGCAGGCCGAGAAGGTGCGGTCCTTTGCCGAGCAGCTTTCGGTGCTGGTGTCGGTTCCGATTTATTTCCACGATGAACGGCTCAGCAGTGATACCGCCGAGTCGCTGTTTCCCCCCGGCGAAATGACCCGCCGTCAAAAGCAAAAGCGTCGCGATGCGGTTGCGGCGGCGGTGTTTTTGCAGTCGTTTCTGGATGAGCGGCAAAGCGTCGAGCTGCCGTCACAATCGCCTCGGCTTGTGCGGCTGCCAACAGCGGAGGCGCTGGCCGATGAGGCTGCCGCAGAATTTGTTTCCGCTGCGGTCGAAGCCGTCGGCCGGCGGGGGGCATTTTACGTCGCCATTTCCGGCGGAAAGACCCCGCGGTTGTTCTTTCAGCGGCTGGCGCAGGCAGACATTGCCGGACAGGTTCCCTGGGACAAGATGTTTCTGTTCTGGGCCGACGAGCGCTGCGTGCCGCCGGAGTCGCCGGACAGTAATTATGCCCTGGCCAAAGAGACGTTCCTGGACGCAGTACCCATCCCGCCGGAGCATGTGTATCGCATTCACGGCGAGTATGACGACTGTGTCAAGGCGGCCGATGTGTACGATACGGTGCTGCGCAATGTCTTTGCGCTTGAGGACGACGATCTGCCCTGTTTTGACATGATCGTGCTGGGGCTGGGCCGGGACGGCCACATCGCCTCGCTGCTGCCGGACGATCCGGGCGTGTCGGTTACCGAGGATCTGACCTGGCCGGTGTTTAACGAGCAGAACTTCAATCGCGTTACGCTGACCGCCCCGGTGCTTCAGGAGGCGCGCCGTCTGCTGGTGCTGGTGGCCGGAGCGGACAAGGCCGACATCGTCGGTACGATTGTTTCCTCGCCGCCGGAGCCGCAGCGCTATCCGGCTTATGTGCTCTGGCCGGTATTGGACAAGGTCCTCTGGCTGGTCGATGACGCCGCCGCCTCGGCGTTATAGAACCGTCTCGGGCGTCAGCGTTTTGAGAATGCGGCAGGAGCCGCTTTCCAGCAGGCGCCGGAGGGGTTCGGTGGACGGGTGGTCACCGGCGAAGAGGATCGCTGCATCGGCGGCGCCGATGATCTGTGTCCGCTGTGGATGAGCGAGCAGGCCGGGGGCGTAAAACAGTATCACATCATAGTCCTGCGCGGCCGCGGCCAATGCGTTTTCGATGTCCGTTTCCGGAAGCTGCGAGATGTTGCGGGCCGACCAGAGATACAGATTGTCCAGCGGCGTCGGCGCAGGTGCGCTGGCCGGATGCCGGGCGTCAACCTGAAAGACGTGCCACAGCGCATCGCGCCGAATGTCCAGATCAACCAGCAGGCATTTGGATGTCTCGGCCAGATGCATGGCCGCGTTAATTGCAATGGTGACCGGCAGATCGCGCGGATTGTCGGCGACCAGAAGAATGCTGCGTGCATGTCCGTTTTCGTTTGTCATGGTGTCCAGTAGAGACAGTAAATCACATTTCGCCTCGGTTTGCCGGTTGTGGCCGGAAGCGAGCAGAACCCTTTTTCTCCGGTGCAGCAGCATGTTTACCGCTCCGCACAGCAGTACAGTCAAAAAAATCCCGCCCACGATGACATACAGCCAACGGGAATACATCAGCCCTGTGAACCAGTCCGGCAAGCCCTCGGCGACGACAGCGTCCATGGCAGTCAATTACCCATCGCATGCGGCAGTGACGCAAACGAGACGTTCTGCCCGCAAAACCGTTGTATATCCTTTTGGACAATCGAGCCCAGCAGAGTCTGCTGATAGTCCGACAGGCATTCGTCCTGCCAGCGAAGCAAGCGGTCTGTGTGTCCGGCCTGTCGCGATTTGGGCGACGAAGGGTCCTCGGCGGGCGGTTCGGGCGATTCTGCATCGGAGATATACTGCCGCATGACATGCTCAATAGAGCCGCTTTTCGATGACGTCTGCCTCGACTGGGGCCGGCCGCGGCGGGCGGCGGAGGCGTTGCGCTGATCGGCCATAATCTGATCGGCAAGGTTGAATGTCGGGATATCGCCGGCGTTTAATTTTTGTTCCAGATGGACATCGTCCTCCGAGATGACCTCATCGGTCGGTTCGCAATACGGCTCAAGCGGTTGTGCGTACAGGGCGTCGGTCTGGTCGATTGCCGGTTCGCTGTCCAGCTCATCGAGCCGGCTTTGAGCGTCCTGGAGGGTTTCAATCAATTCGGCGTATTCTTCGACTTGATTTTTCAGGTTTGCCAGTTCGCTGATTTTCTCGGCCAGTTGGCGTTCCAGCTCGTCAATCTGCTTCTGTTTGGTCTCGACTGAAAGCGTTGATTGATCCAGTGTGTCTTTGAGCTGCTTGTTTGTTTCCTCCAGCGCGTCAATCTGTTGGATTTTTTCGTCCAGTTGACCGGCGGTTTCGTTTAACGCATCCTGAATATCTTTATCAGGACTTGGTGTATCTTGATTGTTGGCTTCCAGAGCTTCCTCGCTCGGCGCGGCATGTTCGTCGCTCGGCTCAGGTTCGGAGTCGAGGTGCTGTTTTGCCTGAACAGCCTTTAAAAAATCGGCTCGGCCCTGCAGGATATCGTCATCCAGCCTGGATTTTGGGTGTTCGTCGCTTTGCATCCGACCCTCCAGTCGTCAAAAAAACGTTTATCATTTCAAAGCGACATTATACCCTCAGACCGACGATGAATCAAGATGCTCCGGCGATGTTGTCGAAAATTTCATCGGCGTGTCAATTATTGTTTGGCCGGGCCCAGTGCGTAGAGGGTGTAATCGCCCAGCCGGAACTGGCTCAGCAGGTCATGAACCTGCTCGACGGTAACCGAGCGGATGTGTTCGATGTCCTGCAAAACCGAGATGTATTCGCTCCGGTACACCCAGTTAAAGCCGAGGCTGACCAGCCGTCCCATCGGCTGTTCACTGTTCAGGGCGACCGAACTGAGCACTTTATTGCGTGCCGCCTCCAGTTCAGCGGCGCCGATGCCGTCCCGGGCAAGTTCGGCAAAAATGCGACTCAAGATATCTTCAACCTGGGCGGCATTTTCCGGATCGCAACAGACATAGCTACAAAATGCGCCCGTTTGGTCCATCGAAGCCAGCTCGAGCATGGCCGTGTCGGCAATCGCCGGATCGACCAGCGACCAGAAATAACGCGAGCCGCTGCTGTCACCCACGATGACGCTCAACAGCTTGGCGACATACCAGCGATCATCCTGAATCGAGACCGCGGGGCTGTACAATGCCAGATGCTGTCTAAACAGGCCGGATTTGTGGTCATAGACTTTTTTCGGCGCGGGCCGGTGGGCAGGATGCCGGCGGTCTGCCTGCGCGGCGGTCCAGTGGCCGCAATGGCGCTGCACGCAACTGCACAGCCGGTCAAAGTCAACATTGCCGCAACAGACCACGGTGATGTTGTCCGGCGCATACCGCCGGCCGAAATAATCGCGCATTTGCTCGACGGTCAAATCGGTAATGCTCTGGACCGTGCCAAGGACGCTTTGGCCGCAGGGATGATCCTTGAAAAACATCTCCCGTCCGCGGTCAAAGACCAGAAACTCCGGCATATCCAGGTACATCGCGATTTCCTCGAGAATGACCTGCTTTTCCATATCGAAATCGTCTTTGCGCAGCGTGGGGCGCATCAGTTGTGCCCACAGTTCGGTCACCGCCTCAAGCTGCTCGGGCAGCACCGCGGCGTAATAGACCGTGTTTTCCTCGCTGGTAAAGGCGTTGAATTTGGCGCCGAGCCGGTCGAAAGCTTCGTTGACCTCCAGCGCCGAAAGCGTATCGGTGCCTTTGAACAGCATATGCTCCAGGAAGTGGGACACGCCGTTGATCTCGGCGCTCTCGTCGCGTGAGCCGGTGCGTACAAAAAAACCGACCGCCGCCGATTGGGCGCCGGGGTTGACCTCTGCGATAATCCTCAGGCCGTTGTCAAGCTGTTTGTGTTTGAATTGCATAAGCGTCTACACTCGGATTTCTTTGGGGCCGATGGTCACGGCCGTGAACGTTTCAAAGGGGTGCTGTCTCAGAAAATCCATCACCGCATCGACGGTCAGGTTCTCGATGGCCTGGCGTATTTCCTCCAGCGGGCGGACACGGCCCAGCAGGAAATGATCGCCCGCAATCCCTGCCGCGCGGGCGCCAGACGATTCGCTTTTCATAATGAGCGAGCTTTTGAGCCCGATCTTGGCCCGCTGCAGTTCGTCGTCAGTGATGCCGTCTTTGAGCTGCCCAAACTGCTGCCGGATGACCTCCAGCGTCTGCTGGGCCTTGTCGGGGGTCGTGCCGGCATAGCAGGCGATGCCGGCGTGGTCTTTGAGCGTATGGTAGCGGGCCCCGACGGCGTAGCACAGGCCGCGTTTTTCGCGCACTTCGGTAAACAGCCGGCTGCTCATGCTGCCCGACAGAATCGACACCGCGGCCATCGTTTCGTAATAATGGCCCGCACTGATCGGCGGGGCTTCGGTCATCAGGCCGATGTGCATCTGTGCCCCTTCGTTGGGATAGTGGGCGTAGCGGCGCGGCGCTGGCGCCGGTGTGTGCGACGTTGGCGCCCCGGCGGCAGGGCGGTCGAACAGGCCCTCGACCGCACGGCAAACCGGCTCAAAGTCAAACTTGCCCGCCGCTGAGACGATCACCTGCGAGGGATCGAACAACTGCGCGGCAATATCGGCGCACTGCCCGGCGGTCAGCGCCTCAAGCTCGGCCTCTTTGCCCTGGCCGGGACGACCGAACGGATCGGGATAAAACTGCTCGTACAGCAGCATCATCACCTTGCCGCGCGGATCGTCGTCGAGGCCTTTGAGTTCCTGGATTGCCAGGTTGCGCGACAGCTCAAACTGCTCGGCCTCCAGCTTCGGCGCCAGCAGAATATCGGCATACAGTTCCAGCGCCGCCTGCAGATTGCTGCCTTCCAGCGCCGCGTTGAAGGTCAGGTGATACGGCGTGATGCCCGTGTTGCGATGAATGCCCAGGTTGTCCAGCGCTTCGACCAGTTGGCGGCTGCTGCGGTCGCCGGCGCCGCGAAACAGCCAGTCGGCCAGCACCGAGGCCGCTCCGCAGCAGCCGTCGGCCAGCCGCGCCGCGCCCAGCGGCGTGAGAATATGAAAAGACGCCGATTGGATATGATCCATCCGTTCGCCCAGCAGTGTCATCCCGTTGGCAAGTTGATAATGATTCAAATTTTGCATGTTGATTTTTAACCTTAGATTTTTCTGTCATGAAGGCGGGTTTTTGAGCATACGCTGCGATGTGTCGCTGGTTTCAAATAGCTGAGCCTTGCCCTTATGCGACCGCCGGTTCCGTATCCGTGTCGGCGCCTTCAAACTGCACACTGATTTTCTTGCTGACGCCCTGGGTCTGCATCGTAATGCCGTACAGCACATCGGCGATGCTCATCGTCCGTTTGGCGTGGGTAACAATCACAAACTGCGACTGTTCCTTGAACTCCTGAACAATCAAATTAAAGCGTTCAATGTTGGCCTCATCCAGCGCCGCATCCACCTCGTCGAGCACGCAGAACGGCGAGGGCTTGGACTTGAAGACCGCAAACAGCAGGGCGATGGCGGTCATGGTTTTCTCGCCGCCGCTGAGCAGGCTGATGGTGCGCGTCTCCTTGCCGGGCGGGCGGGCGACGATTTCGATGCCGCTTTCGAGGATGTCCTCGGGCGTTTCCAGAATGATGTCGGCTTTGCCGCCGCCGAACAGCTTTCGGAACACCTGCTGAAAATTCATCCGCACCTGTTCGAAGGTCACTTCAAATTTCTCCCGGCTTTCTTTGTTGATGCGGGCGATCAGTTGTTCGATCTGCTCTTTGCTTTGGTTCAGGTCTTCGACCTGCGCGGTCAGGAAGTCAAAGCGCTGCTCCAGCTCGTCCTGCTGATCGATGGCATCGACATTGACATTGCCCAGCCGCTCGATTTTGCCGCGCAGCTCGGCGATTTCCTCGCGGACCAGGCCCCAGTCCACGTCGTCGTCGCGGAAGGATTCATACGCCTCGGATACATCGATCTGCAGCTCTTCCCGGACCCGCTGGGTCAGGTCCTCGTCTTTGACCTGAAGCTGGCTCAGCTCCAGTTCGAGTGCGCGGATATGCTCTTCGACGGTGGCCTGTTCATCGCGCAGGCGGCGCAGCTCAGCGTCGGCCTCTTTACGGTCGGCGGTCAATTGTTCGACGCGCCGGTGCAGCTCTTTGCTGTGTTTCTGCGCCTCTTCCTTCTCGGCGAACAATTCCGAGACCGAGGCCCCCGTGGCCAGGATCGTGCGCTCGGTCTGCACGATCTGATCGTCGCAGCCGACTGTTTCCGTGCGGGACGATTCGATGGCCATTCGGCTGTGCTGAAGCTGGCTCTGAATCGTGCCGATCCGCTGCCGGATGGATTTCTGCTGTTCCTGTATCTGGCCCAGTTCAATGCGCAGTTCGGTCAGCTCGGCGTTGCGGCTGTGCTGGATTTGCCGCTGCTCATCAAAGCGAGCCTGCAGCGATTCAATATGCGCGTTGCGCTGCCGGTTGACCTCTTCCAGTTCCTGAAGTTTATGCTTGGAGGTGTGTTCTTTCTGAACGGACTGCTGGATTTCCTCTTCGAGCATCCGCATCTCATCGGCGATGACCGGCTGCTCGTCGGTCAGCCGCTTGATGTTGGCTTCAAGCATGCGCAACTGCGATTCGGCATCGACTTTTTCGGTGTTGGCTTCGTAGATGCTGGTGCGCAGGTCTTTGCACAGGCCGGCCAGGTGTTCGTTGGTGTGGTCGGTTTGCTCGAGATCGGCCTCATCGTCGGCGACCTGCCGACAAAGTGCATCCCGCTGCTTTTCAAGTTCAACAATCCGGCTCTTTCGGGAAATCAGCCCGGCGTGCTTGCCGACCTGCCCGACGGTCAGTGCGCAGCGGCCGGCAAAGACCTGTCCGTCGGGGGTGACAAATCGGTATTCGCCTCCGAGACGGCCGGCCAGTTCGATGGCGGTATCGAGCGACTGGACCAGCAGCGTCTTGCCCAGCAGGTGCCAGACCAGCGGGGCAAAGCGGCTTTCGAAATGCACAAACTGCACCATCCGTCCCAGCACACCCGGGCAGTCGGTTACATCGGTGCTGTCGGCAAACGGCGCCAGTTTGTCCAGACAGATCGCACGGATACGGCTGTCCGAGGTCGCGTGCAGCGCCGCATCCTGTAAAAAGGCGCCGGTGCTGTTGACCAGCAGGGCGTCGGCGCAGCCTTCCAGGGCCGCCTCAACAGCCGCGGCGTAATCGGTGTGGGCGACCATTACATCGGCCACAATCCCTTCCAGGTAGTCGCGCTGGCCTGTCAGAATGTCTTTGAGCGACTCGCTGAGTCCTTCGCGACGGCGTTCCATGTCCTGCAGGACGTTCAATTCGCTCAGCACCGCGCTGCGCTGCTCTTTGGCGGCGGCGATTTTGTCGGCCAGTTGGCCGCGCCGATCACCGACAGCATCCATCTCGGCCCGTTTGGCATCAAGATTGCTTTGCAGTTGCGACAGCACCGTCAGGATATCCTCCAGGCGGGCCTGGTACTGGGCCTTTTCCGTCAGCCAGCCGGAAAGCTGCTGCTCGGTCTGGGAGGCCTTGCCGCTGAGGCGAACCTTTTGTCCGGACAGGTTATTGCGATAGCTGCTCAAGCTCTGAATTTCGTTGTGCAACTGGGCGGTGCGGCGGACAATATCAATGATGCCGGATTTTTCGTCGTCCAGTTCCGCCTGCAAATCAGCGCTGCGGGCGTTTATCTCGGCGATGGCGTTCTGGGCCTGCTGCAGATCGGCGTTTTTTTGCTCAAGCTGCTGCTGATTGGTTTGAAGGTCGTTTTGGCATTGCCCCATATCCGCGGACAACTGGCGGCTCTGGCCGGTCAGCCGGCGGATCTGCTCGGCGGCTTTTTTCTTGCGCTCGGTCAGTTCCTCAATGCGGGTTTTCAGGAAGCCGATACGCTCAAGCTGCTGCTCAATCCGGCTGCGGGACGAAATCAGCGTATTGTCCCATTGGTTGATCCGGCTTTCGGTCTCCATCACCTCAGAGGTCAGCCGGCTCAGGTCGGTGTCGCATCGCGAAACGTTGGCCGCGACGGTGCTGAATCGATCCTGCCATTGTGAAAGGGCGGCCTGCCGCTCTTTTCGGCCGGTCAGAATCTTGTGGTATTCGGCCAATGAATAATTGACGCGCAATTCCTTGAGCCGCTGGCTGTAGTCGAGGTAGTTTCGCGCCTTGCCGGCCTGCAGTTTGATGCTGCGAAGCTGTTTTTGCACTTCGTTGACAATGTCGGCCAGCCGCAGCAGATTTTGTTCGGTGCGGTCCAGCTTTCGCA
>SKKI01000005.1 GCA_007121565.1 Phycisphaerae bacterium | reverse complement strand
GAAAGACGCTGGCGGACGGTCAACATGCTCTGCTGTTTTTCAGACGATCAGCATTGCGTCGCCGTAGGAGTAGAAGCGGTATTGTTGCTCAATGGCATGGCGGTAGGCGGCCAGCACCGGCTCCAGGCCGGCAAAGGCGGCCACCAGGGCCAGCAGGGTCGAGCGGGGCAGGTGGAAATTGGTGATCATTGCATCGACGATCTTGAAGGGATAGCCGGGCGTGATAAACAGCCGTGTCTGTCCCGATTCGGCGGTGACTGCGCGTCCTCGGGCGACGCTTTCGAGCGTGCGGACGCTGGTGGTGCCGACGGCGATGATGCGCCCGCCGCTGCGGCTGGTTGTGTTGATGGTCTCGGCGGCGGCGGGGTCGATGTGGTAGTACTCCTCGTGCATCGGATGGCTCTCGAGGGACTCGCTCTGGACGGGGCGGAAGGTGCCGATGCCGACATGCAGCGTGATATAGGCAAGCCGAACACCCATGGCCGCGATGTCCCTTAGCATCGCCGCGTCAAAATGCAGGCCGGCGGTTGGGGCGGCCACCGCACCGGCCTGAGCGGCATAGACCGTCTGGTAGCGCCGCAGGTCGTGATCCGTTTCGGGACTGTCCTGGCTGCGTTTGATATAGGGCGGCAGAGGCGCAAAGCCGATCTTTTGCAGAACCTTCTCGGCCGGGGCATTGTCTGCCAATGCCAGTTGCCACAGCCCCTCGTCCAGTCGTCCGGCGGCGACGGCCTCAACGGCGGCATCCCCGTCCCGATCCAGCAGGATCAGCCTGTCGCCGGGCTTGATTTTGCGGGCGTTTTTGAGCAGCACCTGCCAGCGGCCGTCCGTCTCGGCGGTCACGAACAGGCCTTCCAGACGGGCCCCGGTGGGCTTTCGGGCGTAAAATCGTGCCGGCAGCACCTTGGTGTTGTTCAAGACCAGACAATCGCCCGCTTTCAGGTAGTCGACCAGATCGGCAAACATTCGGTCGTGGACGGTTCCGTCGGCGCGGCCCAAGACCAGCAGCCGCGAGGCGCCGCGTTTGTCGGCGGGCCGCTGGGCGATCAGCGCCTCGGGCAGCGAGTAATCCAGCAGTTCGGTTTTCATGGCCGCAAAGCGTACTGTATCGTCCTTGATTTTTCAAGTTAAACCCTCCGGCCTGTTGGCCGATATACCCGCATCGGTAATAGTTGCCGGACAAGATTGATTTTGCGAAAGAATGGGCCTACGATGTTGACAGATATCGATATTGAAATGTTATGTACCGCTATCGCTCAGATGAGCAGGCACGAAATCAAAGACCAGCTTCTGCACTTTGAGTATCCGCTGCCGCTGGATTTCACAGAAGAGTACTTGGAAGGTCTTGATCTTGAAAGACTGCGCCATATTCTTCTGGCGGCGCTGATCACGGCCAAGCAAAAGCCGATTACTTCAAATATAAGTTATTTTTCAGAATGACGTTATCAATGCAGTGTTGACGCATTGACTGGACACGCCGCAGGAGTGCTTCACAAAAAAAGCCTTTTTCGACCCGAAAGCCGAAAAAGGCGACATGTCACACAGAATTCACACGAAATTAAGCCTCAATACTCTCGATGATAACCTGCAGATATTTCTGGCGGTGGCCGATGCGTTTGGTGCTGTTTTTGCGGCGTCGGTGGTGAGTCGGATACAGCTTGGGCCCTTTGACGACCGCATCGCCGGCATTGACCTTGAAGCTGCCGATGACCTTGGCGCCGTCCAGGTAGGGCGCGCCGACCTGGACATTCTGCCCGTCGCTGACATACAAAACCTTATCCAGCTCAATGGTTTTGGCCTCGGCATCCGCCTCGGTCAACTCGATATTGATCACATCGCCTTGAGACACCTTATATTGTTTGCCGCCTTGTTCAATGACTGCGTACATCGGTTACTCCTGTTAAAGACAGTAAAACGCTTGACATTAAATAAAGAATTGAGCATTTTAGCGCGGATTTTCGGAATTGTAAAGAAAAATTTCCTGGTTCGGTGAAAAAATACCGAAATGATGACTGTCCGGGAAGCGATAACCGCCGAAAACTGGACATAAAAAGCACAAATAAGGAGACCGCTCGCGACCGAATATACAGCTTAAGCGGGGCACATGGCGCATTCTACTTTCGAACGAAGGCGGCAAATTCGGCCATCAGCTTGCCAGTCACTTCACCCACATTGCCGTTGCCGACGGGCCGGCCTTCAAAGCGTGTAATCGGCACGATGTCCTTGGTCGTCACGGCGAGAAACAATTCGTCGCAGG
Organism: Phycisphaerae bacterium; assembly: GCA_007121565.1. GTDB lineage: Bacteria > Planctomycetota > Phycisphaerae > Sedimentisphaerales > Anaerohalosphaeraceae > T3Sed10-213. Next base: position 6,351 of record SKKI01000005.1, on the reverse strand, counting down.
CGGCGGCTTGAGCGGGCCTTTGAGCTTTCTGAACCACTGTAAGTCCTATATTTTGAGCGATTTGCGTGACAATCGCCCGCGTGATGGACGGCAGGATTTCCGGCCCGAGCGGCCGGGTCATCAGTATCTTTTCACTGCCGTCCACGGCAAAAAACGCCGAGCCGGCCCCTTCGGTGATCCGGCCGGCCTCGTCGACCAATATCGCCTCGCTGGCCCCCTTATCCTGCACCGCAATCCGCGCCAGCACATTCGCCAGCAGATTCAGCGACTTGATATCGCAGCGCTTCCACCGCCAATCCGGATGCGTCCAGACCCCCACCCCCTGTCGTTTGGCCGGGTCGTCATCGCCGAGGGCCTCGACCGTCAGCATAAAATTCGGCCGCAAGCCTTCACCTGGCAGATGGCTGCGCGGCTCCGAGCCGCGGGTAACGTGAAAATATATCTTGGCATTCGGATAGCCGCTTTCGGCAAAGGCCGATTCGATCCGCTGCCGCACCGCCGCCATATCGACGCCAGCAATCAAGATTTCCTTCAAGCTCCGCTCGAATCGCGCCAAATGCTCATCCAGCGCAAAAATCCGCCCGTCATAACTGCGCAGCACCTCATAGACCCCGTCGCCGAAATACAGCCCGCGATCCAGATACGCCTTGTCCAGCTCATCGGTCGGCAGCATCCGGTCATCAATCATTGCCATATTCATATCTTTTATCTCCGGATTTCAGTGCGTGTCATCGCTCAGATATACATAATGTCGGCATTCTCATCCCTGAAATAAGTCAGTATGATCAAGATTTGCAGACCATAGCTGTCGTGCCGGATGGTGACCTTTTTGAGTATGTCGTTGAAGGCGGCAAGGGGACCGGACCGAAAGCCTTTACGCCGCCGGCATCTTATTTTCTCAAGCCGCTCATGGGCAAATCGAATCGCCGCGGCTGACAGGGTTTGCCAGACCGCGGCGCATAGTCTGATTCGTTTTCACGTTGTTGTGATTATCCTGTCGTGATGCCTTCCAGCCGTCCAAGGATCAGCGCCAGCACCAGCAGTCCCGCACAGAGCGGAACCAGCAATTTCAGGCTCTTCTGAATGGAGGAGCCTTTGGACAGATTGCCGACGGCTTTGGGGACCATTACCCCGCCGAACAGGCCGACGGCGAAAATGATGCCGAAAACACTGCCGAAATTAAGCGGGTGCTTGTCATAGGTCACTCCTACAACGGTTGGAAAGACGGGTGCAAAGGCCAATCCGGCACACACCGCCAAAGCGCTGGTCCACAGCGCCGAGCTTTTCATCATCCCAAGGATAATCAGTCCCATCAGCAGCCCCGCCCCGGCGATAAACCAGCTTCCGTAATCCGTGATCATGGCGATTTGGCTGGCCAGCAAACGTCCGGCCATCATGGCAATGGCAAAGATCGACAGCACCTGCTGTGCAGACGCGTCGGTGGCTTCGGCGCTCATCGACGGAAAGTCCCGGCTGAAAACTTCCTTGCCGTATGATGGCAGCCAGTTACAAAAGGACACTTCGAGGCTGAGATAGCAGAACAGTGCCAGGGCCGCTACCAAGACCACCGGCTGGGTAAGCAGGCCGAAGGCATCGCCGATCGAAAAACCGGCTGCAATTTCCGGATAGGTCGCAAATAGCGCCAAGACGACCGGCAGCAAGACAATGACGCCCAGTACCGAAATCGCGTTTTCATAACTGGTTTTTCGGAACAGAAAGCTGACTACCAGCGGTGTGATAAACAGGCCCAGCCCGAAGAACACATTGCCCATATTGCTTGCGGCGGCCGGATTCTTGCCCTCAAACAGAATCTGCGGAATAAGGGTGTTTCCGACCGTATTCAGTGCCATTGCACCAAAGCCCAGAAGCAGGCACGGAATCGCCACAGCCATGAAGGTTTTCCCGCGCGAAAAGATAAAAATACAGATCGCGGTAACCACAAAGCCGAAAATCGCTACCCATCTGTACCCGATCGAATCGACGATCACCCCCATAATCAGCGAAGCAACCAGACAGGTGAACATGAAAATCGAGATCAGCGTACCGAATTTACCCTGGTCGATATTCAGTCGGGGCATCAGTTTGACGCTGATCGAGCCCAGCAGTGAGAAACACATCCCCAAGCCAAATACACACATTAACGCAACTGCTTGTACCATAATCAGACTCCTTAAATTAAATGGTTAATTTGGCCACAGTAAATACCACAAAGGGTACAATGCTGCAAGCAAAATTTCTGATTATGCGCACCGCCGGTCAGTGGTCGCAAAAACCCAAGTCATCGGCCAGAATAAAAACAATATTCGGCAGTCGGCACGGTCAGAGGATACAACAGACGCACATCCGGACGGCAGCAGGCCGGCTTCTTATCAATTCCGAAAGAATAGATTTTTCCGCGATTTTTTTTGCAATATTGTCCTGTTTTGTGTAAGGTAAGGAGGAACTTGTCGGAACGCATTTTCCGATTTGGTTGTAGGCAAGGTGTGGGCAAAATATTTTTCAGTCAATCATTTTTTGCTAAGTGATTTTAAAAAATTCTTTTACGCCAACGTAGCTCAACGGTAGAGCACTGGTTTTGTAAACCAGCGGTTAAGGGTTCGATTCCCTTCGTTGGCTTTCGCTTTTATCTTCTTTTTGCTCTAAAAACAACGTTTTTAAGCCAAAAAATGGTTTTTGAATCAAAAAACCCACTCTCTCCTTACTTCATATGCAAGCGCACGGCGAGGTCATATTGCCGGCACACAGGGTCTTAATACGACAGCGACACTGGTAAAGTGGATTGGCATTTCACGCAGCACGTTCTTCGACCGGCAGCAGCGGTACGGCATCGTCATGAAAACGGACTTGACAGACAATATTACCGTTGCCCAAAGGCCGGCAGGCTGGTATGCTTGTCGCAACGACAGGTGCTCAAATCTATAGCGTTTATGTGAAGGATTGATGGATGGTAGCCGATGCCGTAGAAAGCCTGGTCATTACGTCGATTTTAACGTATCTGTTCCTGATCGGCTCGTTTCTACTGGGGGTGGTGCTGATTGCGCATATCCTGCTTCAAAAGCATTCGCCCTCGGGGACGATGGCCTGGCTGCTGGCGATCGTTCTGATGCCGTATGTGGGGGTGCCGCTGTACCTGCTGCTGGGCGGGCGCAAACTGCGGCGCGAGGCCGCCCAAAAGGGCCGGCTCGGGCTGGACACCTCCGCGGCCATCCCCGATGAGCAGGCCTGCATCACCGATCGCCTGCTGCGTTCCTACGGCATTCCCGGCGCCGAGGTCGGCCATCGCCTTCGCTTGTGCACCACCGGCGAGCAGACCTTTACCGAGCTGGCCGAGCTGATCGACTCCGCAGAAAAAAGCATTCACATCTCGACATTTATTTTTCGTCCCGACCCGGTCGGTCGGCTGATTCTGGGCAAACTGGCCGAAAAGGCCGCCGCGGGCGTGTCGGTGCGGCTGCTGATGGACGGCGTCGGCTCCCTGCATACCCGCCCCCGTCACCTGCGCGAGCTGACCGAAGCCGGCGGCAAGGTCGCCTGGTTCATGCCGGTGCTGCATCGTCCGTTTCGCGGACGCAGCAATCTGCGCAACCACCGCAAGATTGTTGTCGTCGATCATCGCGTTGTGCTGGGCGGCGGGACAAATATCGGCGCCGAGTATATCGGCCCGACACCGCTGAGCGGCCGCTGGCGTGATCTGGCGTTTGTATTGGAAGGCCCGACCGTACGGCACTGGGAAGAGGTCTTCTGCCGGGACTGGGAGTTTGCCAGCGGACAGACGCCCGCGCGTCCGCCGGAAAAGGTCCACACCGCCGAAACAGCCGGCTCAGCGGTCGCGCAGTTTGTGCCTTCCGGGCCGGATATGGAAGGCGATGCGCTGTACGACGCGATCTTGTCGATGATTTTTGCCGCCAAACGCCGCCTGTGGGTGGTCACGCCGTATTTTGTCCCGGATGAGCCGTTGTGCCAGGCGCTGATGCTGGCGGCACGGCGCGGCGTGGATGTGCGGATTCTGCTGCCGCATCGCTCCAATCATCTTCTGCCGGATATCGTCCGCGGCAATTGGCTGCGCGACATCCAGCAGGCCGGCGGATTGATCCTCCTTTGTCACGGGGCAATGATGCACGCCAAGGCGATGGTGATGGACCAGGAGGCGGCGGTACTCGGCTCGGCCAATATGGACATTCGGAGCCTCTTTTTCGGCTACGAGTCCGCCATGTTCCTCTACAGCCACAATGAAGTTGCCCGCACCGCCGACTGGATCGAGCACCTCGCGGCCAATTGCCAGTGCGGCATCGGCCCGGCCGGGCTGGCCCGCAGCCTGGGCGAAAGCGTCGTCCGACTGGCCGCCCCGCTGCTGTAGAATCGGCAGGACGGAACACAAATTCTGCCAAAAATCGACAATTCTGGACTTTTCAGTGTTGACAGCCATTCTTTTGTTCACTATAGTCAGCTCCCTTTAACCTGTGCGAGAAAACTTAAAACGTATATTCAGACCTGTGTGGGGTCGAGCGAATAGGTGCAAAACACGCATAACAGGAAACGCAGTTTAATCTTAGGAGATGTAGAACATGGCTAAGGCTAAGGCTAAGGCAGCAAAAAAAACCACGGCGCTAAAACCGAAGAAGATGGTGTATTTCTTCGGTGACGGCAAGGCCGACGGCAATGCCCAACTGAAGGAATTGCTCGGCGGCAAGGGGGCCAATCTGGCCGAGATGGCCTCGCTGGGATTGCCCATCCCGCCGGGGTTCACGGTGACCACTGAGGTCTGTACGTATTATTACGCCAACAAACGCAAGTATCCTCAGGGGCTCAAACAGGAAGTGGAAAAATCGCTGGCCCGTACCGAGCGCATTATGGGCAAGAAATTCGGCGATCCGAAAAACCCGCTGCTGATGAGCGTACGCTCCGGCGCCCGGTCATCAATGCCCGGGATGATGGAGACGGTCCTGAACATCGGCCTGACCAGCAAAACCATCCCCGGTATGGTCGCCCAGTCCGGCGATGAGCGGTTCGTCTATGACGCCTATCGTCGGCTGATTATGATGTACTCCGATGTCGTGATGGAAAAGGGCGCCGGCATTGAGCCGGAAGAAAACATGGGCATTCGCCATCAGCTGGAGCGGATGATGGACGGCCTGAAGAAGAAAAAAGGCTATGTCAACGACGTGGAGCTGACCGCCGAAGACCTCAAAGACCTGTGCGAAGAGTTCAAGGCCAAGGTCAAAGAGGTGATCGGCAAACCTTTCCCGGACAACGCGATGGATCAGATCTGGGGCGGCATCCATGCGGTCTTTGCCTCGTGGAACGGCAAGCGCGCCGTCAGCTATCGCCGCATCGAGGGCATTCCCGATGAGTGGGGCACAGCGGTCAATGTCCAGGCGATGGTCTTCGGCAATATGGGCGATGACTGCGCCACCGGCGTGGCCTTCTCCCGCAACCCGGGCAACGGCGAAAACAAATTCTACGGCGAATACCTGGTCAACGCGCAGGGCGAAGATGTGGTCGCCGGTACCCGTACCCCGGCGCCGATCAACAAAGAATCCCAGTCCGAGTATAACAATCACCTGATGACCCTTGAAAAGGGCATGCCCAAGCTGTACCGCGAGCTGGTCTCGTATCGCAACAAGCTGGAAAAGCACTACCGCGATATGCAGGATATGGAGTTTACCATCGAGCGCGGTCGGCTGTGGATGCTCCAGACCCGTGTCGGCAAACGCAACGGCCCGGCGGCAATCCGTATGGCGGTCGAAATGGTCAAAGAGCGGCTCATCACCCCGGAAATCGCGGTGACGCGTGTCACTCCGTCCCAACTGGATGAACTGCTGCACCCGGTGATCGATCCGGAAGTGGAAAAAGAGCATCCCATCCTGGCCTCCGGTCTTCCGGCCGGCCCCGGCGCTGCCTGCGGGCAGATCGTCTTCACCGCCGCCGATGCGGTCAAGTGGGTCAGCGAAGGCAAGAAAGTCATTCTCGCCCGTGAAGAGACCAATCCCGAAGACGTTGAGGGCATGCGTGCGGCCGAGGCGATTCTCACGGCACGCGGCGGAATGACCAGTCACGCGGCGCTGGTGGCTCGCGGCTGGGGCAAGTGCTGCGTGGTCGGCTGTGCTGAGCTGGACATTGAATACAGCCGTAAGCAGATTCATGTCAACGACACGGTTCTGGAAGAAGGCGACTGGATTACCCTCAACGGCACCTCAGGCAATGTCTACGTCGGCCAGCTTCCGATGATGGATCCCGGCGAAGAGAACAAGGTCCTGATGGACTTTTTGAAGGTCTGCGACAAGTGCCGCACCATGGGTATTCGCACCAACGCCGACACGCCCGAAGACGCGGCCAAGGCCAAATCCTTTG